>NZ_CALHGG010000125.1 GCF_938029845.1 uncultured Capnocytophaga sp. | reverse complement strand
TTACAATCTACAATGGGGTATCAGCTGATGGAGATGGACACAATGACTATTTCAAAATAGATGGTATAGAGTACTATCCTAAGAATAATCTGAAGATATTCAACCGTTGGGGAGTGCTTGTCTATGAAAAAGATGGTTATACCAATAATCAGCCATTTGATGGTCATTCTAATGGTCGTGTTACCATAAGTGCAGATAGTAAGCTTCCACAAGGTACTTACTACTATGTCTTAGAGTACGAAGACTCCAATGATCAGTCTCATACTGAGAAAGGTTGGCTCTACCTCAAATATTAGGTAAAAGGTAAAAAATCCTTTAAGGTTAAAAGGTAAAAAGTAATTAGGTAAAAATTATACCGTTACTTTTTACCTTTTACTTTTATCTGCTCACATGTCTAAACTTTATGTATTCGTTTGACTTTTGAGAAAAATAATTAGGAAAATTATTTGAAAATAGGAGATAATTTCATAACTTTGTACCTAACAAATCAAGAAGAAAATGGAACAAAATCAGCAAAACAAAAGTTATCTACTCCCTATTGTAATGATGTTTGCACTATTCTTTATGATAGCTTTCGTCACCAATTTACAGAGTCCTATGGGAGTCATCGTAAAAAGCCAATTTGGTGCTAGTAATTTTCAGGCACAATTGGGAACCTTGGCCAATTTCATTGCGTATGCTTTCATGGGGATTCCCGCAGGGCAGATGTTACAGCGAATGGGGTATAAGAAAACTGCATTAACAGCTGTAACAGTTGGTTTTGTAGGAGTGTGTATTATCTTCCTATCAGGAGCTATGGAAAGTTTTGCCATATACCTCACGGGGGCCTTTGTGGCAGGTTTTTCTATGTGTATGCTCAATGTAGTGGTGAACCCTATGCTTAATACCTTAGGAGGGGAAGGCAAGAGAGGGAACCAGTTGCTACAGTTTGGTGGAGCGCTTAATTCTATGGGAGGTACTATAGTGCCTGTCTTTGTAGGCTATCTTATAGGAGAAAATATAGAGAAAGCCTCTATAGACAAGGCCAATCCTGCTTTATACTTGGCCATGGGTACCTTTGCTTTGGTATTTATTGTGCTTTCCATGATGCAGATTCCGGAACCTCATATTGTAAAGAAAGTAGAGGATAAAGCAAAAGATCCTCACAGTGCTATGTCTTTCAGACACTTTGTCTTTGGGATCATAGCTATTTTTGTATATGTAGGGGTGGAAGTAGGTATTCCAGGGATAGAAAACTATTTTATGACAGCAAAAGTAGATAAGGGAGGCTTGGGTATCGATGCTACTACGGCAGGTTCTGTGGTGGGTACTTATTGGTTCCTTATGTTTGTAGGTCGATTCATAGGAGGTGCTTTGGGAGCTAAATTCTCCAGTAAGGTGATGCTTTCTTTTGTAGCTTCTTTAGGATTGTTCTTTGTACTCTTGGCTATATTCTTACCCACTGATATATTGGTAAATATGCCTGTATTTAATAAAAATATATCTTTTGGCTTAGCAGAAGTGCCTGTTACAGTGATGCTTCTTACCCTCTGTGGACTTTGTACTTCAGTGATGTGGGGAGGTATCTTTAATTTGGCTACGGAAGGGTTAGGTAAGTACACTGCTGCAGCCTCTGGCATTTTTATGGTTATGGTATGTGGAGGAGGTATCTTGTCCACACTTCAGAGCTATGTAGCTGATATCTTTGGTTATGTACAGAGTTATTGGATCGTCATCTTAGGACTTGCTTATATTCTATATTATGCTCTTATTGGTAGCAAAAATGTGAATAAAGATATAGTAGTTAATGATTAATGACAAACAAGAAATGATGTAAATCCCACTGCTGGTATAAACTTGCAGAACACAACAATATAGGATGTAAAACTATTAGTAATCAAGAGTTTAAACTCTTGATTACTATATTTTTTAGCCCTAAAATTCTTAAATACCTAACGCCATTTTTTACCACATAAATTCTTACATCTCATCTATTTTTTACTTGACTTTGCTACTTGAAATGTTATAATTTTGCACCATATTCAGTGGTTAGTATTCATAAGTCAGTGCTCAGAGACCTAATATCAGTCTACTTTGCTCGTGCGAGTATGTGACTCGTATTATCATGGAGTAATTCTGTAATATTTTTCACTTTTTACTTATCACTGGCTACGGATTTGTTATTTGTTCTTAAAAAAGCAAGATAGAAAAATAAAAGATGTACTTTTGTCGTCTGATTAGATAAATTAAAAGATTAAAAATACCTATTATGAGTAAAAATGTATCTGACCAATTGGTTGAAATGTTAGTACAAGCAGGTGTAAAAAGAGTCTATGCCATTACAGGGGATAGTCTCAACCCTGTAAATGATGCCATTCGTCGCGATGGTCGCCTCGAATGGATACACTTACGCCACGAAGAATCCGCAGCTTATGCAGCCTCCATGGATGCCGAACTTAATGGCATAGGCTGCTGTATGGGAAGTTCAGGCCCAGGACATGTACACCTGATCAATGGGCTCTATGATGCTAATCGTGCAGGTAATCCTGTCATTGCCATAGCCAGTACTTGTGCAACACAGAAGTTTGGTACACACTGGTTCCAAGAAACCAATCCTTTTCTTTTATTCCAAGATTGTAGCAAATATGTATATGTAGCCAATACACCTAAGCAGTTTACTACCATGATGCAGCGTGCTATACAGACAGCAATCAATGAAAAAGGAGTAAGTGTATTAGGCTTACCTGGTGATGTGGCAGGAGCTGATTTGGAAGAGGTGCCTACCGCTACACAGACCTTTTTGACTAAACCCGTTGTACGCCCTTCCGATAGTGAGCTAGATAAGTTGGCCGCTGTATTGAATGACACCAAGCACAAGAAGATAACTCTTTATTGTGGACATGGTTGCCAATATGCTGTAAGTGAAGTAGAACAACTTGCAGAAACACTCAAAGCACCTATTGTAGCTTCTTTCCGAGGAAAAATATTCTTTGACCGTACCGATAGTCCTTATATAGCAGGTATGAATGGACTCTTGGGACATCGATCTGGTTATGATGCTTGTGCCGAGTCTGATATCCTTATTATGTTAGGTACTGACTTTCCTTATGCAGAGTTCTTACCTAAGAAAAATGTCATTGTTCAAATAGATCAGCGCCCTGATATTATTGGTCGCCGTGCCAAAGTAGATTATGGTTTTGCTGGTGATGTAAAAGATACAATTGCCGCATTATTACCTAAACTTACCCCTCGTAATGATGATAGCTTCCTTAAAAATATCCACAAGGAGTATGTAGCACTTGAGAAGTCTTTGGACGATTATACAAAGAGAAAGACAGAAGAAGATCAGATAGACCCCGAATATGCTGCTAAACTTTTAGACAAATATGCAGCTAAGGACGCTATTTTTACCGTAGATACAGGAATGAATGTGGTTTGGGCAGCACGTTTTGTCAAAGGTACAGGCAAGCGCTACCTCACAGGTTCTTTCAATCATGGTTCTATGGCCAATGCACTGCCTATGGCCATTGGGGCAGCGGCTTCCTCACCAGGAAGACAAGTAGTGGCTATGTGTGGTGATGGCGGACTCTCTATGCTTTTGGGTGACTTGGCTACGCTAATGCAATACCAGTACCCTGTAAAGATATTTGTGTTCAATAACCGTTCACTTGCCATGGTCAAACTTGAAATGGAAGTTTCTGGTTATTTGGATTGGCAAACCAATATGGTCAATCCTCCTTTTGACAAAATAGCTGACCTAATGAATATCAAGGGCTATGAGGTACATAAAACAGAAGAACTGGAAGCCACTGTAAAAGCTGCTTTTGAGCATGAGGGACCTACCTTGGTGAATATCTATACCAATCGTGATACCTTAGCCATGCCGCCTCACATTACTTTTGAACAAATGAAAGGATTCGCTACCAATGTCATGAAGAAAATAGGACAAGGTGATTTTTCCGAAGCCAAAGAAAGTATAGCTAATAGCATAAAGCATATTAAAGACATTTTATAGTGACAAATAACGAGTGACTAATGAAAAAGTAGGGGTAAGAAAAAATTATTCCTACTTTTTCTGCTATAACAATTAATAATTAACAATTGAAAACAAGAATAACAAAATTATTAGGTATAGAATATCCAATCATTCAAGGAGGAATGATATGGGCGAGTCAATGGCAGTTAGTGACAGCAGTAAGTAATGCAGGTGGATTGGGGCTGCTGGGCTCTGGTTCTATGTCAGCAGAGGAGTTACGTACTCAAATCAGACAGTGTAAAATACATACAGATAAACCTTTTGGGGTAAATGTGCCTATCATGTATGCCAATAGTGCTCAAACGATGGAGGTTATTATGGAGGAAGGAGTTTCTGTGGTCTTTACCTCGGCAGGAAACCCAGCCCTTTGGACAGAGAAACTCCATGAGAAAGGAATAAAAGTGGTACATGTGGTCAGTAGTAGTAAGTTTGCTCTCAAAGCTCAAGCAGCTTGGGTAGATGCCGTAGTCGCCGAGGGCTTTGAAGCAGGTGGACATAATGGACGAGAGGAGACTACTACTTTGGTATTGGTGCCTGAGGTATGCCGAAAAGTAACTATTCCTGTGATTGCAGCAGGAGGAATTGCCACAGGTAGGGCAATGTATGCTACTATGGCACTCGGAGCAGAAGGGGTGCAAATGGGTAGTCGCTTTATTGCTACAGAGGAGGCTACTGTACACTCTCTTTTCAAACAAGAGGTACTCAAAGCTAAAGAGGGTGATACGGTGTTAACTCTTAAAGAACTTTCTCCAGTACGTTTGCTAAAGAATGCTTTCTATGAGCAGTTAGAAGCTCTTTATCAGCAAAGAGAAGCTACCCCCGAAAATCTTAAACAGCTATTAGGTAAGGGGCGTACCAAATTGGGTATGTATGAAGGAGATCTTCAGGAAGGTGAATTAGAAATAGGTCAAGTAAGTAGTCTTATACAAGATATAAAGACAGTAAAAGAGATCTTTGAGGAAGTATTAGAAGAATTTCAACAAACCAACTCGCTAATGAACCAATTGATAAATTAGCTCATGGTCTTTTGTATAATAAAAAGGAATTTGTAATTTTTGACAGGTGTGTTTCCACTTTTCTACGATAAAAGGACGATTACTTCCGTCAGCAATGAGTATTTTAGGGCGGATATTACTCAAAAATTTCTCTAAATGAATTTTTGGGTTGTTTCTGAGCAACAGGTAATGAGTTGGGTAGGAAGTATCCAAATAGAATGTGTCATCAATAATGGTGAGAAAGTCATCTTTGAAAGGTAGTATATTCTTAATAGCCTTACAATGGATAGTCTTTACTTGATGTTGAGTTCGAAAATTTTTGATAAGTTGTTGTGGTATTGCCACTGTGTCAGAAAGATAAAAAGTAGCTTCTTTACCTTGTTGTAGAGCGATAATTGTTTTCTTATATTGATGAAATACAATGAGTTGTTCTGTCTTTGTGTTTTCATATTTGATATAAAAGGAATAAGTTTGTAAAGACAATATTGTCAAAAAGAAATAATATACAAACTTTACTTTTTTGATTTTCATATATATGATTATCCATGCTAAGGCTAAGTAACACAGCCATAGACTGATAGCGTCAAAATACACTTCGCGTATGACCATACGCTCTACTGAGGCTATATATTCTATGATTTTATTCATCAGAGATAGCGCAAAATCATAACTGATAACAAGCCAGTGAGGAAGTAGCTGTATATTGGCTAAAAATACAATGCCTATTCCTACCGATAAGATAATTCCTAAGAAGGGTAAAATCAAAACATTGGTAACTAGAAACAGTCCTGCAAATTCGTGGAAATAGTACAAGGAGAGAGGGAGCACACCTATCTGTGCGGCTATACTCATTTTGATGATGTCCCAAAAAAAGTTTAGAAATTTGTTTTCAAATCGGTATCTTTCTCCTAAGGGAAGAAATAATACTATGGAGAGTACAGCCATATAGCTTAGTTGAAAACCTACTTCAAAGAGAAAAGTAGGTTTACATAACAATAGTATGAAGGCTGAGAGGAGCAAACTATCATATCTGGCTCTTCTACTTCCTACTAAATAAGCAATACTATAACAACCAAACATTACCACAGCTCTCAATACTGAAGCTGATAATCCTGTAATAGCCGCATAAGTAAGCAAAAAAGCTAAGATGAAGGCTATTTTTATACCTTTTCTTTTTGCAGGGATTATAAAGGAGATAAAAAGAGTTAATAAGTAGGTAATAATACCAATGTGAAGTCCCGAAATAGCTAAAATATGAACAGCACCTGCATTGATGTATTGTTGATAGAGCTCAGGAGTGATATCCGAACGAACTCCCAAAACTAAGGCCTTAAGTACTCCCACAGTTTCTTTAGAAAAAGGGTAGTGGGAGAGACTAGCAGCTAAGTAGCCTTGTAGTTGTTTAGCCTTTATCAAGGGAGAAAAACAGGGATGATACTTAATTTCATAAGCCATAGGAAACCCTTGCCAAAATACCCCTTGGTGCTCCAAATATTGTTTGTAATCAAACTGATAAATATTTTGAGGAGGGGTAATAGGAGAAAGTTTGCTGTGAAAAAGAATAGTATGTCCTAGAGTATTCTCTCCAAGGGTATCTTTTAAGTAGAGAGCAATTTTTTCTTTGTAATCTTCTCTTTCAGAGGGGAGGACAGATACAATAACTTGTCTTCCCTTGATGTGTTCTATAGTTCCTAATAGGCTATATTCCTTATTGGGACTAAGCTTATGCAGATAATGAAAACTTCTGTTGGGTTCATAATGTACATTGTAAGTTAAAATTCCCAAGCTAATGCCTGCTAAAAAAATGATTTCTCTTTGGAATTTTTTGATCCTAAAATGACAAAAATAGATACCTAAAATAGCTAGACCACACAGCAACAGACTGATAAAAAGTCCTATCCCATGGAGTAAATCTTGGAAAACAATACCAAGAATCATACCCAAAAGGATGATACAAAGGGGGAAATTAAAGGGTGTGGGTTTCATACAATATACGAAAAAGTCAGTTACCTTATAGGATAACTGACTTTAGTGGATGTTATTTTTTACAATCAGCCTCATCAGGGAGCTTTCCACAAAAACTGCAAGGAGTCCCTTCTGGGTTCAAATAAGGGCTTTGGCTGGCGCAAGTTCCTGAGAATTTACCACCTTTTTTGCCCCATATTTTTATTGCCATGCCTATGATGCATAGGCTTAAAATAATCAATACGATGACAAATAATTTCATATGATGTATATTAAAAAAATTAAAATCCTATAGTATATAAGAGGTACTAATGAAATTGGATGTTCCCGTCTTTAGTAAGTTTTCAAGGATCTCATTATTATAAGGGTTATCCTTGGAAGCCACAAAAGTGCGTATGGAGAACGAACGAAGGGCATCATATACACTGAGAGTACTCACTGCCGAATCTTTGCGACCTGTGAAAGGAAAAACATCAGGACCACGTTGGCATAGGCTATTGAGATTGACCCTGCATACAAGATTTACCATAGCATCAATCAGTGGTGCTAGTGTATAGACGTCATGCCCAAAGATACTTACCTGTTGACCATAGTGAGAGTCAGCAATCTCTTCCCTTACCTCATCAATATTGGTAAAGAAGCGTATAGGTACCACAGGACCAAATTGCTCTTCCTGATAAACCCGCATATCGGGGGTAACAGGAGCAAGCACCGCAGGGAAGATAAAGTTCTCACAACGCTCACCACCCTTCTTATTGAGAATCTTAGCACCTTTCTGCAAGGCATCGTCTATGAGGTCTTGGATATATTGAGGTTTATCAGGATCGGGTAGGGGAGTCAGTTTTACATTCATCTCCCAAGGATTTCCAAAGGGGAGTTTGTCTACTTCCTCGGTGAATTTGGCTAAAAAAGTATCCTTAATATCTTCATGAACATAAAGTATCTTTAACGCGGTACAACGTTGTCCATTGAAAGTAAGAGCTCCTGTAACACATTCCTTTACTGCAAGATCTATATCCGCATCGGGTAGTACAATAGCAGGATTTTTAGCTTCTAAGCCTAGTACCAAGCGCAAACGATTCTTATGAGGGTGTTTGTCTTGTAGGGCTATAGCTGAGCGACTATTACCTATGAGTGCTAAAACATCTATACGGCCAGTTTCCATAATAGGGGAGGCAATTTCTCTCCCACGCCCAAAGACAATATTGATTACACCCTTAGGAAAACAATCTCTAAAGGCTTCCAATAGAGGGGTAATAAGCAGTACACCATATTTGGGTGGTTTGTAGATTACTGTATTTCCCATGAGCAGTGCAGGAATCAGTAGTGCAAATGATTCATTAAGAGGATAGTTATAAGGTCCCAAACAGAGTACAATCCCTAGAGGACCACGACGAATATGGGCATAGATACCATCTTTTTTCTGGAAATGAGCGCTATCGCGGTCTAATTTCTTATATTCCTCTAAGGTATTATATAGGTATTCTATGGTTCGGTCAAATTCCTTTTGGCATTCAAGAATTGTTTTGCCTATTTCCCACATCATCAGATGTACTACCTCATCGCGCTTGTGTTGTATCTCTTTGGTAAAGCGCTCTAATATCTCTGCACGATCTTTCACTCGCATAGTAGCCCATAGCCCATTACCTTTTCCATAGGCTTCCCCTGCAGCTTCTAGAGCTTCTAGAGCCTCTTTTTCAGTCAGGTGGGGTACACTACCTACTAAGGTAGGGGCATACTGTTCTGTGGAGGAAATAGTAGAATATACTTCATCACAAGAGCCATTCCATTCCCTCAGTTCCCCATTTATGAGGTAAGTCCTATTATGTAAAGGATTACATATATAAGCTTTGGGTATAGGTTGAAATTCGTTCATTATTTTATAGTTAAGTTGTTTTTTTATACTCTGCCTTTTAGCGCATCGAATACCCAAGCAATAGCTAGAAAACCTACTCCAGTAGAAGCAAATCCCCAGCCTGCAATATCTTCATAGCGAAATATTCCTAATCCTATGAGGATTAACCCAAATAGGATCATAATGAGAGTGGCATATCCTAAAACAGAATTTTTATTTAAACCCATAATAATCAATTTTTTAAAGAGATTTTATACTTTTTCTTCAGAAGTAGATTTGTTTTTTATACTCTTGATGAAGTCTCTACCAAAAATAGTGCCAATTCCAATGACTATACCCAAAAATCCCCAAATGGCAATAATCATACCTCTTTTAGGTTTTGATTTTTCTAAGGGAATGCTGACAGGTTCTATGTCAATAAAGGCAGGGGTGTCCTCTTGTAGTTTAATTTTTTGGTTTTCAAACTGTTTTGCTAGTTCTATATAGATATTACTAGCTAAGTTATATTCTGATTGTAACTGTGTCTGGCGGGTCATAGGAACCGCAGTGATAAGACCTCTATTGCTATCTTGGAAAGCTGCCAATCTCAATTGTTTTTCCTTAAAGTTCTTTTCAGCCTCTTCATACTGTCTTTCTATGAACTCCAATTGGCTTTTAGCCTTACGAGTTTTGAACTCTATAATCGTCTCTTGCAGTGTCTTTTTTGCCTGACTTAACATTTGTGCAGCAGCTACAGGATCCCCCATGCTGAAAGAGAAAGAAATGGTATTGTCTTTTTCATTGTTAGTAATTTGGAGTTGATCACTTAATAGACTAAATAGTTCTTTTTCTTTAGGAGTAATGCTATATACTTCCAAAGAACTATCAGCTGTTGATTGGGTAAGCTCTTTATCCTTAGAAGAAAAGGCTTTTATAATAACACTAGGTAGTCCTATAGTGTATTTCTTTATTATATCTAAGACACTTTTTTTCTGATATTTTTCACAATATTCCTCATAGGTAATAGAGTTACTACTTTGCAAGGTTTGTATAGGAACTTGTATCATTTTTCTTTGAAAAGGGATACTAGTAGCAATATTTGTATAGAGCTTAGGAGAAATCAATTCTCCTGAAGAGGGTCCAAGGTTAATTCCTGCTAAAGAGGCTAATCCTGATAAGTTTCCTCCTGTTGAATTGTTATTTTCTTGAGCGAGTACTAATGAAGTAGCAGTATATTCCTTTTTAGAAAATATAGCAATGAAAATCCCTATAAACAGGAATATGATGAAATATTTTAAAATAGTTCTCCTTCCTTCCCATATTTTCAGCAATAGGGCAAGCAAATCTATCTCATCGTCTTTTTGTATTTCTTGATCCATTTTTCTATTATTTAAAGGCATTGTAGATTAGTATAGCCAAAGTAGTTAAGGCAGTCATTACACTTACTGTTTCAGTAGTAGAAAGTGATTTCTTTTCAGGTTTTTCAGGCACAATCACTAGGGCACCGGGAGCAACCTTAGGGTAACTTCTAAAGAAAAGGAAGCGACTGGTACCTTTTACATCTCCATTGGCATATACCACATAAACAGATCTCTTCTGAGCATTGTCAGAGAATCCTCCAGCACTATTAATATAGGAACGAGTAGACTTCCCTTTTTCATAACGAACTAAGGAAGGAGCAAGTACCAATCCCTTTACCTCTACTGTTTGTTTTTCAGAAGGGATAATAAGCACATCCCCATCTTTTAGAACAAGGTCTTGGTAGGAATTTTTGTTCTCCATAATTTTTTTAAGATTGATACCTACCCGATATTCAGAGGCTTCAGGGGTATTTTCTTCCTCTTTAGTTTCTATAAGAGTTAGATCCTTATCGGTTTTTTTTAGGTTTTTAAGCTGTTTTTCCTGAGCTTTATCATCTTTTTCATTCTTATCCTTTTTTCTTACCAAAGTAGCCCCTTCTACATAAGCATAAGGAGCCAATCCACCAGAACGTTCTACAAGGCTTGAGATACGCTCCTCTTTAGTAAGAATGGCATAAAAACCAGGGAAAGAAACCTCTCCTTCTATCTTGACCACTTGTTGGGGTACATACCCTTTTTCATAACGAACAGTTACTATATCATTAGGTTCTAAGGCGATACTATCCCCTCCTTCTTTAGAGAGAGATACAGTATATACTTTGCTGATGGTCTTGAAGTTAGCATCATTTAGTTGGCGAGCTACCTGTATTTGTGTTTGGTCTGCTCCTTCTATAAATCCGCCAGCCATGATGATAAGGTCTGCAGGATATAGTCCTTTGGCATAGGCAAATTTTTGAGGTTTGCGTACCGCTCCTTCTATACGCACCATAGGTTTAGCAATGAGGCTATCCCTACCATATATATGTAAACTATCATTGGGTTGTAGAGCGATACTTTGCTTCTTCTCTAATAGGTCTTTGAGAGAAAAATTAAGACTTTGTTTATCCACACGGTCTATGGAGCGGAAGAGAATGGCACGATTTAGATAAGCTTCCTCTCTTACTCCAGCTGCTTTGTCTATAAGGTCTAAGACTGTCATACCCTCTGAATAGGCATAATTACCTGGCTGATAAACAGCTCCAGTGATACTAATTCGATTGTGGTATATATCAGAAAGTCTGTGTACTAAGAGTTTATCTCCACCTTGCATAGCAAATTTGTCAGCATCATTAAAGGGGACTTCTTTTACTTCACGCTTAGCTCCTACAATACGTTCTACGACCATGATATCTTTGTAGGCATTGGACTTGAAACCTCCAAAATAATCAACTAAGGAAGAAAGTTTTTCACCCTCTTTTACCTCATAGAGTCCTTCTCTCTTGACAAAACCTATTACCTCCACTTGATTTTTATAGGGGGGACAATGATTACATCTTGGTCATTGAGGTTGATATTCCCTTCTTGGGAACCTTTGAGTAAAAAATTGTAAATATCTAGATGAGCGATAGTTTTTCCACCACGAACTACTTGTATATTCCTAAAGGAACCATTTTCAGTAGGTCCTCCACTGGCATAGAGTGCATTAATCACTGTAGAAAGTGCACTAAGGGAATAGGTGCCGGGGGCTTCTACTTCTCCAATGATATTGACTTTTACAGTACGGATATTGGCGATGGAAACACCAGTATATACCTTAGCATAACTACCTTCAGGGGCGGAGATACCTGCATATATTTTGCGTAAAGCGGTATTGATACGTGCTTTGGCCTCTACAAAATTGAGTCCTCCTACATGTACTTTCCCTGCCATGGGAAGGATGATGTTTCCTTGGTTATCCACCTTTTGGGTAGTGCTACTTTCAGCAGCGCCCCATACCTCTACCAAAAGTTCATCTCCTGTGTTGATGATATAGCTCTCAGGAGTAGGTACATTGATAGTAGGAGTAAAGGAGATTTTAGGATTTTGGAAGAAATCATAGCCAAATACTCTACTCTTTTTTATAGGCTGAAGAGAATCCCTCTGATATTCCTTTTCTGTACGCCCAAATATTTCCTGCTCAGAGGAGGTATTCTTGTTACTTGGAGTAGTAGTTGTAGTTGTTTTCTTTTTAACAGAAGTAGAGAGAGACATGATACGTTGTCTGAGCTTAGTAATTTGGGAAACGGGTACTCCTTTTACACGGGCAGCAGTCTCTAAGTCAGTAATAGAGTAACCTTGTGCTTGTGCTTTTTCCCAAAAAGATTGTATTTGTTCATCAGAGAGCTGATCTACATTGATATAGGCAAGTTGCTCTAAGTTAAGATTCTGTACTTGTGCAGAAAGAGAAAGGGAGAAACCTACACTTAAAAGAAGAAAAAATAAGATTTTCCTAATCATTGTTTGCTGTTTTTAATCAGAGTGCAAATATACTTCGTTTATCTGAAAAAATAAAATATTTTAAAGATTAATTACTCATTCTAATTTTATAACTACTTTCAGATCGTAAATAGTGATAAAATTCATTTTTAATCTGATGATTATCATTGAATTAAAGTGATGAATAAGGATAAATTTTAACAACAGAAATATCAACAAAGCATAAGTATAATAATTAACAAATGATAATTAACAATTAATAATTGTTTTCACTATCTTTGCACACAAATCATGATTACAAAGAATTTTTCTTATATGGGCAAATTATTACGAAGCTATTTTATCCTATTTCTTATTCTTGTAGTTCTTAATATCATTTTAATTACTATTACAGGAAATGGTTATCTAATGTACCCTTTTTTCTATCTCTATGGATTTTTTACCTTGCTTGCCTTGGTGAATATCCTTTACTATATAATGATCTATTACAAAGGTGCCAGAATCTACGTACTTGGATTTGTGGTGCTTATGGGCATAGGAATATGGCTGACCTATTATGGGGGAGAATTGTATGGTAAATTCTTACTTTACAAATCGAGAAAGAACTTCCCTCCAATGCTTGAAACATTTGCTGCCATAATAGAAGAAGATGCTACAACCAGAGATGGAAAGGAGATTATTCCCTTTGGCGATCACAAAGGCTTTTATTTGGAGAATTATATCATGACACAGCAGCATGAACTAGTGGCTCTTTATAGGGAAATAAGTGAGAGCTTTCTTAGGGAAGGAGACATAGAGGGCTTTGTCAAGAAATTCGATACGAATGGAAATCTTATCGGTACGCTTTCTCTTTATCATTCAGAGGGGAAGAGCAAGATATTTCTTGTAGAGGATTGCCTTATAGATATTTCTAACCGCACTTATAATAATGCTTGGCTTTCTGGTAGAGATAGCGTGTTTCGCCCTATGAAATTGGTGGAAGGTTCCCAAAGCTGGAACTTCCAACAAGCCAAAGATTTTTACTATAATAGGAGTCAAGAATCGTCCTATTGTCATATTATAAAGACACCTTCTTGGCAACTTCCTGACAAGGGGGATTTTCCTAGGGAAGAAGACCCTAGTTATATGATTGTCTTTCTAAAAGATCAGCAGTTATATTATTACTTGACTCCTTATGATATTATCGATTATTACTATTTCGGTAAGAAACATTATCAGATAAAATCCCCAGAACATACCTCCGCACCACTTCTAATGGCACTGAGAAATGATCAGCTGTATAATCAGGAACATTTGGGCAAGGGAGAAAGATCCTCACAACGTACAGATATAGAGCCTGTTTATTATTTGCAGGACGATATAGAATGTACAGGATTAGAACCTCTTGAGCCTTTGAGATCTTTTGAAGTGAAAAGAGGAGAAGGAGAGTTATATTACCAGCTAAAGGTAGATGACCAAGTACTTTCTTTGAAAGCATCCTATTTTATCCATAGCAACTATGAAAGAAGCCTGAAAACACCTACCTACTATTGGAAGAATCATACAGAGACTATAGAGAAATATAAAAACATATATCTATACAGCAATAAAAATATAAAATATAGATTATTAGATACTTTTAATGGTATTTATATCGTAAAATAATTTTTATAAGAGAAATATATTAAGGAAAAATTATGACAATTCAGAATTTTGATAAGTTTGTTGATGAAACATTGGTAAAGCAAGGCAAAGAAGCCTTTGAAAAAGGTCAAGTATCTTCCTTAGAAGAGCTTAAGGATGGACTGTGGGTAGCTACAGTAGAAGCAGCAAATACTTATGAAGTAGAAATACTACTACATAAGAATACTATTAGAGAGACATCTTGTTCCTACGAGCGACCAAGGAAAGGAGTTTGTTACCATACCATAGCAGCTTTCTTGGCGATAGAGGCTAAAAAACAACAAAAAGCTACCAAAGAAAAAAAAGGCACTAAAGGAAAGAAGGATAGCCTCAAGAGCCTATTTGAGAAAATATCTCGTGCAGAGTTTTAGGAGTTTATCAAAACTTATATGACTAAAAATAAGGTTTTTAAAAGTGACTTTGAACTTTATTTTATAGATAAAAATGAGAATAACGATTTCGAAAAGAAGATAGCAGAGATTATAGACCAAACTATAAAGCCTCGTTATTACTATAATTATCTTCAAAATCTCACAGATATTAACAAAGAGGTAAGAAAACATCTCAAGTCTATTACTACCTATATAGGAAATAGCAACTATCGGGATGCTTTTATCTTCGCCAAACTTCTTTTTGTAAAGCTCAATAGTATTATTCAGGAAGCAAATTATCTTTCTGAGACGTTCCTTAATAATACAGATAAGACCTTAGATACAATTATTTTCTTAGCAGAAGATGAAAGAGTACCTCTTGCTCTAAAAGAAAAAGCAGCTTCTTTTCTATTAAAAGAATTATATAATGGGACAAATTACGAATATGATTATTATGGAAAGAAAATAACAGAGGCTTCTAAGAGAATTTGTCTACAGCTTCAAAAAGAAGAGGAATATTTAGCTACCTTAGATAAAATTCTTTCTAAAAAGAATCTTTCGGGGTATGACAAACGTATTTATACAGCTGAAAAAATAAGTATTCTTTCTCAAAAAGGAGATACTGAAGGAGTCAATAAGATAATTGATGAGAATCTTGAGGATCCTGAACTCAGAAAAATAAAATACAAATCAGTATAGAAGAAGGAGATCTAAAAACGGCAAAGAAACTACTCGAAGAAGGGATAAAGACACTAACTCAAAAAGGAAGGAATCAAAATATGATAAAAGAATGGAAGGCAGTCCTAGTATACATTGCTGAGTTAGAAAAAGATATCCCAACTATTCGTCATTATGCTAAAGAAATTGCTTTGGAAGACAAAGAAAGTATAGAATACTATGAAAAATGGAAAAAAACCTATACAGAAAAACAATGGAAGGAGGTTATAGAGAAAGAAATTAAGGAACTCGAAGAGGATTATAACCAGAAAAGAGAAAAAATCACAGATTATTGGAGGTCTTCAATAATTTCTCCTGTCTTATTCTTTATCTATGAGCAAGAAGATAAGCATGAAAGGCTTTGGAATTATGTAAAAGAATTAGATATTCAGACTACTTTGTATTTCCTACCTTACCTAAAGAAATATTACAAGGAAGAAATAACAGAAAGATTGGTTCATTTAGTTCATTTCTTTTGCGAAAGAATGTATACAAAAAATGAATATGAAACTATAGGGGAGGCTATTCGCTATATAATAAAAGAAGTCCCTGAGAAGCTTGATACAATAAAAAAATTAGTACTCGAACTTAAAAAAATCTACAAAAGAAAATATAACTTTGTAGAAATTTTAAATAAAATAATTATAGACTATAAAATATAATCCTATGGAAAAGCCTCCTTTTTTAAGAGTTATGACCATCACAATGGTTATACTATTGGCTATTTTAGTAGTCCTCTCCCTATGGATGTTCCGTATAGATAGTTCGGGATTTACCATTTTCTATGTTGTCCCTCGGGTGCTATATCTTTTTTTCTTTTGCTTGATGCTAAATCTGTTGGGATATAATATATATAAGAAAAACCAAACAGGAATTATTATTTGCTCTATTGTTACCTTTCCTTTTCTTTTTCCTTATTTTGATATCTCATCATTCTTAAGATTTTGGTTTGGAATCTTTGGTATACTGGGACGTATATCGGAAATATCAATGTTATTTTTAGGTATTTATGTATTTATATATCCTAAATTATGGAAGATATTAGCTGCTTCCGGAGTTATTCTTATAGTTTGTACTTTATTATTCCATTATACACCTCTTTTATTTACATTATATTTTATTTCTATTTTCTATTTGGCATAATTAAAAATATTTTACAGCTATGAAAAAGAAATTATTACATCTGTTTTTGGCTCTTATTATAGGGATTGCTTTTGCTGTAGCTTATGCTTTTATAGTGTATGAGATATATACTTTAGTTACACAAATGGGAGGTAAGTTTTTGGCAAAATTTGTTCCTATCCCTTTTGCCTTGGGAATGTTGGTTTTTTATAGCTTTCATTATCGTTGGGCTAAAAGATTTTTTTTCTATGGAATTGGGATGTTTACAGCTTTTGTGTTTTTTGTACTTTATTCACCAAATATATGTCAAGAAGTGTTTCTGCAATATTCACGTATCGGAAAGCAAGAACAAGCACACCGTTTCCTTTCCTTAGCAGATACGACAAGAGTTACAGCTAATACGAGATTTTCGCTACTTTCCCCTAAAGAAGGATATCAGATAAAACAATGTTTGCTTAATGAAAATCACGAGTTAGTAGTACTATATACAGAAAAGCATTATGTGGAAAATCCTTTCTATATATCAGGGAAACTTGTAGGTGAAGATCCTTTTGAGACACCTCCTTATATGGTTGTGTATGATACAATAGGAAAAGTTAAGTACAGTGTCTTCTTGGCACATCCAGAGGAAGAACCAATAGGAGAGTTTTTGCTAAAAGGAAACTATATTATAGATCTTAGTACTTATGAATATGCAAATTATACCTATGACGGATCATTTATTATGCAACCTATGGAATATTTGAAGGGATATGATCCAGCTCATAGAGAAACGAGGGCACCTATATCTTATTACGAAACAACCCTCTCTGATGAAGGAGAATGTGGAGGATATCCTGCAATAATAGGAATATTTATAGAGGATGACCAAGCCTATTACTTTTTCCCTCCTACATCAGAAAAGAATACTCAGTACAGAGATGATCAGGATGAAAATATGCTTATAAGTAATCTGTTCTCTATATTAGAAGAAGAGGAAGAAAAGGGGGCGTATTCTTTCGAGCGGAGAAATATTCTTCCACAAGATTTTTATTATGAGTATCTTACTATGAATGGCTTTTTTAGGAATGACCAAGGGGAAAATTGCGAGGTGACTTATTCTGATATACAATTGTTATTTGACCTTAAAATAGGAAAAGATACTTTTCACTTTAAGAAAGAAAAAATATCTAACTATAAAGGATATAACCAACTTAAAACCCCTACTTATTATATAGAAAATGAAGAGGAAACCTTAGAGAAGTACAAAGATATGTTTCTTTATACCAATAAGCATCTATCTTATGCTATTTTCTATGATGGGGAATATGTTTATATGATAAAATAAATATTTTACAGCTATGAAATCAAAATTATCACATCTGTTTTTTGCCTCTCTTACAGGAATTATTTTCTTATTAACCTATTTATTGATTATTTATTGGGATTATGAAGTCATTTTTAGAGGAAAAAAAATATTACTATATGTTTTTTATACATTATTTTTTGGAATAGGTGTTTTCGCTTATTATTATTTCCAAAAGAATAGTATAACCAAGCGTTTTATACGTATATTTCCTATTTGTATGCTTGTATTTTTTCTTTTCAAACATTCTTATTCGGTATATTCCTATTACAAATACCTTGTTTCATATACGGAAATGCCTAAAGAACTTAGAAAATATGATTTGTTGGATAATAAAGAGATATATCAAAGAGGAAAAATAATTTCTCCTATTTCTCAAAGTAAAATACCCGCCGATACTGATTTATTCCTTGATAAAGAAGGTCATCTGTTCATATATTATAAATTTTATGATGATGAAACTACATTTTATATAGATTGTATATTGAAATATGATACTGAAGGAAACCATATGGAAACTTTATATTTGGAAAATTTTGTGAATCAAAAAAGAGACATCGTGGTAAGAAAAAAATATTTGATAGATATTTATGAAAAATCTTATTCTTCTTTTTTGATAGATGGCAATAGGGACTTTCTACCTATGAAAGAGCTAAAAAAAGAGGAACAACCTTCAGAAAAAGATATGGAAGAACGTACATTTAAAAATTCTAATAACAATTTAATAGTTATTATTCAAAAAGATAGCGAAAGAGATGCAATGGTTATTATTAAAAAAGAAAATAAGTTGTACTATTTCTATACACAAGAGTTTTATTATCTAAAATATATGGATTTTCCTGTTTCAGATGATTTTAATTTGTTTAATGACTTCATAAAACCTCCTAAAGAAAAAGGAATAGCTCCTCTAGAAAGTCCTATAAAATATATGTATTATCTGAAGGAATATACCTCCAATTCAGGACTTCATCTATTTGGAAAAGAGGAATCTTTTAAAGAAGATTGGAGTCAAGGCTATGTATATTTTAATTTACTCTTGGACGAACAAGAACTACACCTAAAGACTTTCTATAGTCAAAATCTTTTTTCTTCTAATCAAACCTCCGATGATATTCGCTATTATGAAAATCAAAATGAAACACTTGAAATACACAATAACATCCGATTATATAGAAATAAATACTTATCTTATTACTTACTAAGCACAGGATATCAATATTATTTAATAAAAAATAAATTTTAAAGATTATGAAAGAGCATACACAGCATAAAAAAAGATTTCCCATATTGGTTTGGCTTCCTTTTGTGACATATTATGTTATGCAATATAAGGTATATATACTTAACATTAAGAACGAAAAAGTTGTTACATTCTTTATTTATATTATGGTAGGAATGATAGCTTGGCTTATCTCGCTTGCCAATATGCTTACCTATGTAAAGAAATATCATTGGTTGGTTATTTTATTATATTGCATTATTTTTGTATATTGTTCAGCATAACTATCCAAAAACAAAAAAATATAGAAAATACCATCTTGTAAATAGAATAAACAACCTTGTATAATTCATTTTCTATCTTGTAAAATGGAAAACACATCTTGTGTAATCTGTTTTCCATCTTGTAAAATAAAATAACCATCTTGTGTAATTCATTTACAAGGTATAAAATCACATAAACTATTTGTATAATTAAATAAAAATAAAAAAATATGAAAAAACCTCATTTTTTTAGAATAATGATAAAAGTATTTTCTATACTTTTTTTATTGATTTCAATTTATATTTTATATATTTTCATAAGAGAAGGTATGAATAACAAATTTGAAGCTACATCAATTATTTGTTCTTATTTGTTTGTTTATTCTATTGTAGTAAATTTATTGGGGTATTATATATATAAGAAAAACAAAATAGGAATAGTATTATGCAGTATAATTATTCTATATATGATTTATGTTCCTTCTATTTTGTTTATAATTTCTAATTCGTGGATTGATGATTCTTCTGAACTTTTATTTTTTTCAATTAAATGTGCTATTATCGTTACATTATTATTAATAATTTTCTTTTTGAGTATTTATACTTTCTATTATAGAGAATTAAAGAAGTTTCTTATTATTTTTGGCACTATTTTTGTGGTATGTATATTGGTTTTCTATGTGATTTCATTTGTGATTTTCAAGAAAACTAATTTATTTTCTGTATAAAATAAATTATTTTCATTCATTGTTTAATATATAAAAAGTAAATTTATGCCGAGAAAAAATTTTTCAACAAACTTAGCTGAATCATCTGTAATGATAGATGGGCTAAAGGGTCGTAATGACAAATTACCTTTGGGAATAAAGGCTGAAGATGTTACCAAGCTCGAGGAGCTTCGTAAGAAAATGGAAACGCTCAATAGTGAGCAAGAAAAGCTAAAAGCTGACCTCAAAACAAAAACCGAAGAGCTTAACAAAGCTATCTCTGAGGTAGAAAACAAGGTTACTTTCCTAAAAAAACTCATAAAGATTGATATTCCCCAAACACAATGGAGGGAATTCGGGATTGAGGACAAGCGATAAGAAAAAATACCTTGTAGGATTCTTATCCTTACAAGGTATTTTTATATTCTATTCAATCAAAAAATAATTTTATGAAAAAGAAACCGAATATCAAAATAGGAATCATTATAAACATAGTACTTAGTGTGTTATCTATTGTTTATTTGTTTTTATATTATATAGAAAAAAGTGGTTTTTAACTTAAATACAATAGTTTAGAGTTTTTTACTTATCCTTTTATATTCTATATATTCCATTTTATCATAGGGATCAATCTATTATTCTTTCTATTTTATAGTTTCTTCTATAAATGGGCGAGAATAGGATTGGTTATTACTTTGCTAATTGCTATTTATCTTTATTTATAAAGATAATATTTTTATACTATCATTAGTTTATGAAAAAGAAACCGACTATCTCAGTAGGCATTGTTATAAGTATAATTCTTTTGCTTATCAATTTTTATTATATCATTATGGAATACCTTCCCTACTGGGACTATTTTGATTTTAGTAGTTTCGATACTTGGATGATATATTTTTATATAAATCTTATAGTAGTTCCTTTGTTTATAGCTTTATTATTCTTTTTATTTTATAGTTTTTTCTACAAATGGGCAAAGAAAGGACTTTGGATAACAAGTATTTTACTTGCAATGTCTATAATAGGATTTTGGCTATATCTCTATATGAATATGACATTGTATCAATTAGGTATATAATTCATCTCTTATAAAAAAACAATTTTACACTTATGGAAAATAAAAAACCACGATTTTGGAAAGTTTTTCTTGTTAGTATCTTACTATATGCTTTATACTTTATGATTGTGGTATATAATATAGAGGCTTCAGGAGATACTAAATTATTCCTTGTACTTATAAGCCCTCTTCTTTTAGTATTGGGACTTTTGATTTTCTATGCATTTTGTTCTGATATAGCAAAATATATGTTATTTTTCTTTATCATAATTGCTATGCTATATCTTTCTATAACACTTACTTTAGTGGTAGGGGTTCTCATCTATTTTTCTTTCTTTTACAAATCAGTAAGAGTGAGGAAAATAGCTAAAATAGGACTTTTCATTTCGGGGATTCTTGCCATTCCGTTGATAGCAAGTCTCTTTGGTTATGATTCTCTTTCTAATTCTATAGTAAAAACATTTTCGGATATGACACTTCCTTCTAAATATAAAAAATATGTAGCAATTAGTGGAAATACTGTTTCTTATGAAGGAAATATGATGGTGATGCTTCCTGAAGGAGAAGATAAATTAATAGAATTTGCTTTTGTCAATCAGAAAAACGAACTTATTATAAGTGATGATGAACCTTTAGGCTATTTATCCAAATATGATACGCAAGGAAACAGAATTGATACATTGAAAATAGAAAAAATAGATGGGATAGAGAATCTTTTTGACGGATTTTATGGAGATTATCTTATGGATTTCAAAGGGAATCGTTATTGTTCTTGGGCGATAGATGGCAATAAGTCTTTTCGGTCTATGGAACAGCTTTCTGATTATGAAAAAGAGAATATAACCGATGATGATAAGATGTTAAAAGGAAAAAGAATGGACTTATTTTCCTCAAAAAATGAAGATATTCCTAAAGAAGAAAGCCAAAGACGTGAAAAAATTATTCCTCAATATTTCAAAAAGGAAGGTTCAGGAAGTAATACCGGTTCAGGAATTGGAGGCGGGTCAATCTCTTATCGTACCACTTGGGAAGAAGGTATTCTTTTCCTTTCTATTGAGGTAAATGGAAAAACCTTTCATCTGAAAAATAAAATGACTATGTTCGATGGAGAAAACCTATTAAAGAGTAGTACGATTTATTGTAATATCTCAGGAGGAACCTTAGAACAATACGAAAACTATCAAGTATATACCCATCCTAAGTGGGATTATGCGTTATTTGCTTGTAAAAATTATAAATTCTCTAATACTTATAGGCTATTTATCATCAAAAACAAAAAAGAATAGCTGTAAAAAAGAATATTTCACCTATGAATCAAGAAAAAATACCTTATACTGACGACACCATAGTTGCTTTGGCTACTGCTACAGGTGTGGGAGCTATTTCGGTAATACGTTTATCAGGAAAAGAAGCTATCGAACTTGCAGACAAAGTATTCAAAACACTTAATGGAAAGCCTTTATCCGAAGCACCTTCTCATACCGTTCATTTAGGAACTATCAAAAAT
Source organism: uncultured Capnocytophaga sp. (assembly GCF_938029845.1). Taxonomy (GTDB): domain Bacteria; phylum Bacteroidota; class Bacteroidia; order Flavobacteriales; family Flavobacteriaceae; genus Capnocytophaga. Next base: position 11,642 of record NZ_CALHGG010000125.1, on the reverse strand, counting down.
GAAAACCAAGTGATAGATGAGTGTTTGGCAACCATTTTCAAGGGAAAGAAATCCTATACAGGCGAACCTGTAGTAGAGTTCTCCTGCCATGGTAGCTCTTATATCATTCAGGAAGTTATCAAATTGTGTTTGTCTCATGGGGCAAGATTGGCCGAAGCTGGAGAATTTACCAAGCGTGCTTTTCTCAATGGAAAATTAGCCCTTAACCAAGCTGAAGCGGTGGCAGACCTTATTGCATCGGATAGCCAGGCGGCTCACCAAGTAGCCTTACAACAGATGCGAGGTGGCTTTACTTCTGAAATTGAAGATTTGAGACAAGAACTACTTAACTTTGCTTCCCTGATAGAATTGGAATTGGATTTCTCAGAGGAAGATGTAGCCTTTGCCGACAGAAAACAGCTGGAACAGTTGTTAGAAAGGATAAAAACTACTTTGCAAACCCTTGTACAATCTTTCTCGGCAGGCAATGCGATCAAGAATGGAATTCCTGTAGCTATTGTCGGCAAACCCAATGCAGGCAAATCAACCCTACTCAATACCCTGCTCAATGAAGAGCGCGCTATAGTATCAGATATCGCAGGGACAACACGCGACACCATAGAAGAAACACTCCACATAGCAGGGGTTACTTTCCGCTTTATAGATACCGCAGGAATCCGTGATACACAAGATAAAATAGAAGCGATTGGGGTAGAAAAGGCCAAGGAAAAGATAAAAAAGGCACAAATCGTACTTTATCTGTATAATGAGAAAGAGAATACTACCGATGAAGTAGTCCAATTTGTAGAAGAAAATTACCGAAAAGGGCTTAAACTCTTGCTTTTGCATAATAAGACAGATAATGAAGTTGAAGGACAATCTGATTTTGATAAGGAGATAGAAGAAAAACTAAACTCTAAGGAACAAAAATATCATTATGGTCAATTAAGAATATCGGCTAAAGAAAAAATTAATATACTCTCTTTAAAAGAGATACTTTCTTCCTATGCCAAAGAACTTACCACAACCGAAAGTGCTACCATTATTACCAATATTCGTCATCTGGAAGCACTCCAGCAAACCCTTATAGCCCTTGATAGGGTAGAGGAAGGTCTTTCTTTGCAGCTCTCAGGAGATTTGTTGGCAATAGACATACGAGAGATGCTTTATTACTTAGGTAGTATCACGGGAGCGGTGAGCAATGATGAAGTATTGGGGAATATATTTTCTCGTTTTTGTATTGGAAAGTAAAGTAGCCAAACAAGAGAAAACAACATCAAACTAAAGTAAAATAAATCAGTTAGTTACATTATAATTTAGTCATTTTGTTTTCTCTTGTTTGATTTTATTTTTACATTTTTTACTGTGTATTTACATTTTTTTACTATCTTTGCAACCAAAAATGTAAAGATAGTAAATATTATGAATATACATCTAAGACAAAGAGCATCTAAAAAAACAAGGAAAATATCCTTGTATTTAGAAATATATAAAGGATATATTAGAGAAGAAGGAAAGATTAAACATATAAGAGACTATGAATATTTAGATTATTTCTTGTATGAGAAGCCAAAAAATCAAGCAGAAAAACAGCATAATGCTGAACAATTGAAATTTGCAGAAGCTGTAAAAGCACAAAGAATTTTAGAAATTCAAAATGGAACTTATGGTTTCAATAATCTTCATTTACTAAATGCTAACTTCATAGAGTATTTCCAAAAACTTACAGATGAACGAAAAGAAAGTAATGGAAATTATGGTAATTGGGATAGTGCTCTAAAGCAACTTATAAAATATGCAGGGAAGATAGTTCCCTTCAAAGATGTTACTACTGAATTTTGTGAAGGCTTTAAGGAGTTTTTATTGACTAATAAAACTAAGACAGGGAAACCTTTGGCTAAAAATTCAGTCATCTCATATCTTAACAAACTAAAAGCAGCTTTAAACCAAGCATTTGATGATAAAATTATTAATGAAAATCCTGCAAAGAGAATCAAGAACATTAAACCAGATGAGTCAAATAGAGAGTATCTAACAAAAGAAGAAGTAAAAGCTCTTATGGAAACAGATTGTAGGTATGAAGTTCTAAAAAGAGCTTTCTTATTTAGTTGCTTTACAGGTATGCGTTGGTCTGATATTAATCAATTAACTTGGAGATATGTACGTAAGTCTGAAGAGGGTTATAGAGTACACTTCTCTCAAAAGAAAACAAAAGGAGTAGAGTATTTATACATTCCTGACATCGCTCTTGAGTATATAGGAGAAAAGGGTCAACCTGATGAGAGAGTTTTTGTAGGGCTTAAATATAGTGCTTATATGAATACTGCTTTAGCTCGTTGGGTTTTAGAAGCAGGCATTACTAAACTAATTACTTTTCACTGTGCAAGACATACTTATGCTACTATTTTACTAGAAGAAGATGTAAATATAAGAGTTATTCAAGATATGTTAGGGCATAAAGAGTTAAGAACAACACTAATTTATGCTAAAATTATTGACAAAAAAAGACGAGAAGCAGCAAGTATTTTTGATGCTGAATTTAAGAAGTAATAAGCTATGGAAAACTATCAACTATTTAGAACTGCATTAGAACCTTTAAATAAAAGAGTTCTTGAAATTGAACAGAGCATTTATCCTCGTAGACTTATTGAAGCAGGAGAAGAAAAAATGCTATACGGAACATTTGAGTCGGAATTTCGAAATTTCTATAAGTCTCAACGGAAACAAGGAAAATTTGTTACTAAAATAGAATTTTATAATTCTTTAATTGAAGAACTAAATGATATAGAATCTGGAGTTCTTAAATTTGAAAAAATATATGGGATAAGCAATAGCGCCTTATTAGACTATATTTTTAGTATCAAGCAATTTATAGAAGAGTTAATTCAGCAAGGTGGCAATAAACCTCAACCTGCCAAACGAAAGATAAACTCTAAACTTACCTATAAATGGTTGCTTAAAGAAGACAAAATATATGAATTAAAAAAACTTTTGATAGACTATGAACTAATAGATAGCATAGATTTTCAGAGTTTCAAAGCTATATTTTCTGAAACTCCAATTACTCAAATTAAAAAAGCTATCACTTGGAAAAATGAAAATGTAACTCAACTTATTTACCTCATAATGCAACTAAAGAAGAGTAAAGTTATAGATTCAACTAAAACTAATTTTGATTATAAGCAACTTTACTCTTGTTTTGTGAAGAATAATGATGAAATTTTCACCGAAAAAGCTAAGTCTCTTAAAACAGATATTGAGATAAAGATAAGTGCTGATTTCAAGTTGATTACAGAAGATATAGTAAATAAACTTACAAAGTAATTGTTTACCTTAATGTTTACCTTTCAAAAAGGTATTTAATGATTCTTTCCCTTCCTTTCTAATTTTGCGCCATAATTAAATGAATTAGTTATGACAAATTTAGAATCAATGCAAAGCATAGAAGAGAGATTAGCGAATATTGAAAGAAAACTTGATATTCAAGCCCAAGAAGCTAAAAATATTCTAACTTTAGAAGAGGTGGCTGAATATACACATCTTTCTAAAAGTTATGTCTATAAACTTACAAGTAAAGGAGATATTCCTTATTATAAACCAAATGGAAAGCAACTATATTTCAAGAGAACCGAAATAGATGAATGGCTACTTACTAATAGGAATAAGACTAATCAGGAAATAGAAAGGGAAATAGCTACAAAATCAGTTTTGGCACAAAAACGATTTTAAAAATGATTGATTTTGTAGATATTGAAGCTCCTTTCTCTTATGAAATTTCTTCAGAATCGTATGAGCCTTTCTATTGGAAAGATTTGTGTTTTACACCGAAATTCAAGAAAGGCTTTTTAAATGGTTTTGAAAGTGAATTTAAAGGATTGAAAGTTATTCTGTATGAGGATAAAATACGGATTATAAATTCTTTGCATAAATTCTGCAAAGGAAATAACTATTCTGATTTCACCTTTTCTGAACTTACTGATAGTATTAATCTAATTACAAATTATTTTGAAATAGAAGCAAGTCAATTTGTAATTAGAAAATTAGAATATGGTTTCAATATAACTACACCCCAACCAGCAAAAGAATACCTCAACCTATTTGCTGAATATCATAGCCGAGAATTTGAGAAAATGAAACATAAACATATTTTCTATGGAAGAAAATGTGTGATGAGTGAGTATGCTTTGAAAGTATATGATAAGTCCCAACAGGTTAAGATAATGAATAATGTCTTAATCCCAGCAAATACACTTAGAGTAGAATTTTGTTATAATCAGAAAAGAAAGTTACCTAAAACAATAAGAACTCTCTCTGATTTAGCTGATAATAGCAAAATCAGGGATTTGTATAAAGATTTGAAAGATAGCTTTTCAAAGGTTACCTTTAGTGAAGAAGTAGATTTTAGTTCAATGTCTGATGAAGATAGAATACTTTTTTATGCTTCTTTACACCCTGATTTTATAAAAGTTGAAGAAAAGTTAAATAAAAGCAATGCAAAAATAATAAAGTCAAAAATAAGACAATTAAAAGAAAGATGTCTTAGTAAAGAGTTTAAAAAGAATTTTATTAATTTGCTGGAAAACAAGCATATAGAGCTTTATTGCTCATAAATTATCAAACTTGTAATATAGTAGGAAGATTACAAAAAATAAGAGAAGTATGGGTATGCCAAAATCAGACAAGAACACAATAGAAAGGCGAATAAAGTCCATATCCTCAATGCTCATTAATGGTAATAATAGAGAATTTATAGTTCTATACTGTTCTGAAAATTGGAATATAGGAGAAAGGCAAGCAGATAAGTATATCAGCAAGGCAAGAACTCTTATAGAACAATCAGTAAAGAAGCAAGTAGCTTATGATTATGCTAAAGCAGTTAGAAGATATGAAGAGCTATACAGATTGAGCATAGAGAAGAAGGACTATAAAACCGCCTTGTCAGTGAATAAAGAATTAACTACCCTACAAGGGCTGTTTAAAATAGAAGTAGAACACTCAGGTAATATAGAGTTTATCTGTAATATACCTGATTAAAATTAATCGTTATGAGAATAGATTTTTCACTTTATTATCAGCCTAAACCTAAGCAACTAATTGCTCATAAATGCAGAGCTAAGTATATGCTTTTTGGAGGAGCTTTAGGTGGAGGAAAAAGCTATTTTCTTTGTGCAGAGGCTATCAAAAATGCAATGAAGTTTAAAGGTAACCGATTAGTACTTGTGAGAAAGGAACTCTCTGTTCTCCGTAGGACTACATTGGTTACCTTCTTTTCTATCTGCCCAAAGGAAATTATTAGGAGCTTTAATCAAACGAGTTTAGAAGTAACCTTCATCAATGATTCAAAGTTGCTGTTTCTTGATGCCAATATAGCCAAAGACCCAATGCTTCAAAAAATAAAAGGTTTAGAGATAGGTTGGTTTGGGATTGATGAAGCTAATGAAGTATCTGTTGAGGTGTATAATATGCTCAAAACTCGTTTGCGTTGGGTGCTACCCAACAAGCAAAAACCTCGCTATGAAGGGCGATTGACCAGCAATCCTGAACCTTGTTGGCTTATTTCTACTTTCATTCAGTCTACCAATTCTGATGAGGTATATATCCAAAGTTTAACTACAGATAACTATGATGAAAACAGTGAGTATGTTATCACTATAAAGGAAGCCTTTAAAGATAATCCTAAGTTTTTGAGGAAGTATCTTTATGCTGATTGGAGTGCTTTAGATATGATTAATCAGCTTATTTCAAGTGAAGTAATCATAAGTAGTGCTGAACGAATAGAAAATGGTTTAGAAGTTACTTCTATGGGGATTGATGTAGCAAGGTACGGAGATGATAAAACCGTCTTTACAATCCTTAAAAACGGCAATATTGAGCTAATAGAGAGCTATGAACAGACTTCTATAACAGAGATAGTAACACGAACCATACAGCTTATTCACGACTACAATATAGACCCTAATTATGTAGGAATAGATAGCGTGGGAGTGGGTGCTGGTGTAGTTGATGATTTGAAATCAGCAGGCTATGATGTGATTGAATTACAGGGCGGTTCAAAGCCTGAAGAAAGCCAATATGAAGAAGCCTTTTTACCTTTTAATTTGCGTTCACAAATGTACTATGAATTGCGAAGAGATATGATGAACGGACAAATAGGTAACCTCACTGATGAAACTCTAAAGTTAGAATTGCAGTCTATTCAGTATGAAATCTATTCAGACAAGAAAGTGAAGGTTATCAGCAAAGAAGCTATTAAAAAACTTTTAGGCAAAAGCCCTGACTATGCAGATAGTTTAGTATATGCAAATTGGGTAAAGACTTATAGAGGGGGAATAAAATGGTATATGGCTATTAGTGGGGGTCTTTAGTTTTCTTTATTTATTAGATGAGCGAACCTTCAGCGAAGGATTAAAAAAATACAGCTGTTAAAAATTTTGTAATATCACAAAATAATACTACTTTTGTCCCATCATTTTAAAAGAGATATACAGAGCAGAAAAATTATTTTTTAACATAAAGACATATTAGCGTTTAGCTATTATTCAGATTTATCAAAATCGCCAATTTTGTACACCTACTGAATAATAAGTAAAAACGCTCACGCTTCGGCGTGGGCTGTACTTATTTTAGGTGTGGGTGTTTGGCGATACCCGATAAATGAATAAGGTTATACAGTCCCACGCTTTTTTATTTTATATTTACTAACCGCTTTTAGGGGCTGAAAAGCATTAGAAAAATTGTTTTTTAGCTTATGAAAACATTAAAAATCTTCTTGACTTTGTTCTGTATGGGAGTCATTGTGAGCTGTTCTAAAGATGAACCTGCTCCAGCTCCAGCAAAAGAACAAGCTACACCTCAACAAACTAATTTTCCTACAATTAAAAACTTCTCTGCTCAAGAGGTTACTGTAGGAGATATTATTACCATTGAAGGAGAGAATTTTGTCCCTTCACAAACCTACACAATTACTTTTAATGGAGTAAAAGGGACTATCAAAGAAGTAACCTCCAACCATCTAAAAGTAGAAATTCCTGAAGAGGCTACATCTGGAGAAGTTATTCTATCTTCCAATGAAACTTCTAAGAGTATAGGTCGCCTAACTATTCTTCCTAAACCAAGTGTTTTGTATGCTTATGTAGCCTATAGTAAAATTGTAAAATTAGACCTTCAAACAGGTAAAGAATTAGAAACCGTTGCTGAAATAGGTAAGGAATACTTAGGAAGCGGTATTTACTACTTAAACAGTACTAATGAAATTGTAGGCATACAATCAGGAAATTCAGGACATTATTTATTCAAACTTAATGTAACTACAAAAGAAATTGTAAGGTTACCTTGTAATCTTTATGAGAAGCTCATAATAGCTAATAATGAGCCGTATGCTTATGATAGGGGTAATCATAAAATTGTAAAATTAGACCTTCAAACAGGTAAAGAGATAGAAACTATTGCTGAGGTAGGGAATGATTATTTAAGTCATATTCGCTTCTCTAAAAGTACCAATGAGATTATTGGAGAACAAACAAAATATAATGCTGAAACATCAGAGAGAAAGAATAGTCTGTTCAAACTTAATTTGACAACAAAACAGATTGTAAAAACACCCTTTAATGGATATGAAAGACTTGTAATAGCTAATGATGAGTTGTATGCTTTTGATTGGGGTAATCGTAAAATTGTAAGGTTAGACCTATCAACAGGCAAAGAATTAGAGACTATCGTAGAAACAGGAAAGGGGTATTTAGACCATATTCAGTTCTCTAAGAGCACCAACGAGATTATTGGGATACAATCAGGTACTGAAGAAATATTTTTTAAGCTCAACTTGAAAACCAAGCAAATAACAAGAACTCCCACTAAAAACTATGAGAACCTTATAATAGCAAATTATTAATCTTAAAAACAATTGATTTTATGAAAGTAGCAAAATATATTTTAGGAATATTATTCATAATAACAGGTTTAGGTGTTATTACTCAAAAAAGCATTATAGCAGGAATTGCTTTTGCACTTCTTGGGGTTATTCTTTTACCCAAAGTTTCTGATAAACTCAAGGAAAATGTGAGTTTTTGGCAAAACAAAATAGTTAGGTATGTTTCTTATATTGTACTATTTACAATAGCAGGAGCTACTGTCCCTAAATCTGCTGAAACATCTTCTTCAAAAGAAGAAAACAAACCTAAAATTGTCATTAAGACAGAAGAAAATACAACAGAGCAAGAACCAGCAACTGCTCAAAGAGAAGAACCTTTAATAAAATATGAAATTCAAGAGGACTTGACTACTGTTATTCGTTATGACAAAGCTCCTTCTTACTTCGTTTTGATAGACAAAGTCAATCTGAAAAATGATAGTTTTGTAACTGAAATAGAAAGAGTTATAAATAAAATTATTTCAGAAAAAGGAGGAAAAATCAATATTGATTTTTTTGATAATAAGAAAACATTAGAGTTTTACTACAAGAGTCATTATGTGAGAAATACATTAGGAAGAGTCTTAAATAAGTCAGAGATGAGCTTATTAGCTCAACACAATATAGCATCTTTTTCAGGAGAAAATAGTGTAGATATGCATTATAATACGTTGTATATCTTTCCTGCTGCTTCTAAAGATACTCCTAACATAGGGAAGTATGTTAAAATAAAAGAGTTCAATCCTAATGTAAGATAATATGGGGTTTCGTTTTCGTAGAAGTCAATCATTTGGAGCTTTCAGACTCAATTTTAGTACATCAGGAGTTGGAATGAGTGTTGGAGCTGGTGGCTTCAGATTGGGACTAAGTAGCAATGGACAGCTATATAACACTGTCAATATTCCTAATACAGGGCTTACTTATCACTCTAACCTATTAAGAAGCAGAAATACACCGCAATCGTCAAACTCCTATCAACAAGGAATAAACCTATTAGGTTTTTCTATTGATGAAAACAAGTATGGTAATAGCGATGGTTGTTTAACCTTCCTCCTTTGGTTTATAGCTATTTGTTTAATTCCTTTTGGAATAGGAGTGATAATGATTTTCTTTTTAGTCAGAAGGTCTCGTTCTCCTAAGAAGGTTGTGAAAGCTCATCTTGAAACGGCTATTTCTAATTTTTATAGGGGAAATTTTGAAGGAGCTGTTGCTACATTAGATACCGCTCTCTATAAAGTACCTTTAAGTTCTTATGAATCTGATATAGTAGATTTAAAAGGAGTCTGTTTGTATTATTTAGGGCGGTATGCAGAGTCAAGCGATTGCTTTGGTAAGGCTTTGAACTTAAATCCAAGTTCTGAAAGGCTAAAACTCCTTTATGTAGAAACGCTTATTCTAAAGGATGATAAGACTGATTGTCCTAAAATCATTGAGTTATACGAAGATTTGCTTTCTCGCAAATATGATGAAAGACAAGTACTATTGACAGGGAACTGTTACTACCTTTGTGAAAACTATGATAAGGCAATTTCGTACTTTCAGAAGATACCTAAAAACAGTGATTTATTCCTAAAAGCATTGCAAGGAATAGCGAATAGTTTTATAGGTAAGAATCAAATAGATTTAGCTATAGAAACCCTTAAAAAAGCACCTTTGCGCACTTCTAATCCAGACGATGATTTGATAGACATTATGTTTCTATTAGGCAATCTTTATGAAGAAAAAGGAGAGAAGGAGCAGGCAAAGCAACTCTATCAAAAAGTCTATACACACAGTATAGAGTATGAGGATGTAGCACAACGGTTACAGGAGTTAGATACTTAAAAACAAAAGGCAAGCTGAAAGGCTTGCTTTTTTGTTGAATAATAACTACCTTTGTCAAGTTTTTTGCAAATGAAATGATAGCAAGCATTTATATAAAAGAACATAGTTATTTAACAGATAAACCTTTAACCCTAAATTTTGGAGGAGAATATCTATATTCATTTGAAGAAATAGGTGAAAGTTTAATTATTTCTCGTAAGAAAAATGAGAAATATATACCGAACTTCTTCAACATTTCAAAAAGTTATTCTAAAATAGAACTCCTAAGTGCTATTGTTGGAGAAAACGGAGTTGGGAAGTCTTCTATTTTAGATATAATCAGAAGTGTTTTTTCTAAATCAGAAGGTTTTACATATAAAGAAGTAGTTGTCTTAGTAGAGAATGAAGGAGAAACAAGAATACTATATTCTAATATACCTTTTAAATGTTATCTGGAAGGAAAACTTTTAGAAGAAATTGGGAAGCCAAATAATAATACTTCTTATCAGTCTATTTATTATTCCCCTCATTTTGACTTAAAATATAACTCAAACTATGATGAATTAGACTATTATGATATTTCTTTAGATGAATATATCAAGCAAGATTTGAATAATATAAAACAAAATGATATACAAGATATTCATAATGAATTAAATTTTAAGAATACTCTTAGAATCATAGAATTTGTAACTTCGGATACTTTTCAGCGGAAAGAAATATTATCTGTCTTTGAAATTCCACAATATGAATATGCTTCCTTAATATTTAAGGAAAAAAAGATAAGAAAAGACCAGAACGAGAAAATTGATTTTCGGAACACACCAGATAAATTTAGAAAAATCATTGAAGATATTTTAAAAAAAATAGATGATAATATAGAAAAAGTGTGTTATCTTTCTAAAAATCATGATTTACATAAAGTAGTGGTTATGCAACACATATCTAAAGACGTAGTTTTGAAAACAATACTATCTGTTATTATTGATATGTTAGAAGAAAGAAATACTTATCTTGAAGAAGGAATCTTAGAAAATGAAGAATCCTTAGATATAAAAAAATCTGATGCAAAGTCTCTATTTTTGTTCTTTATTAGAAATGCTTACATAAAAAGAATGAGGAATTATAAGATATTTAAAGATTCTCTATTTGAAGATTTCTTGAATAACATATTTAATGTCATCGACTCTGTATCAAATGAAAGTGATATTTCTGACTTTCCCTATAATTCTTTTGAAATAAAAATAAAGGTAGAGAATATTAAAAATCTAATAGAACTACATAGAGAGATAGTCAAGAATTTTATTAGGTATCCCAATATGATTAGTTACAAGAATATTAATCAATATGAATTTATTACTATAGACCCATTAGGAAGAAGTATGAGCTCAGGAGAGTTCTCCATACTGAACTTTTTTTCAAAGTTATACTTTTTTCTCCAAAACAGTCCATTTATATCATTATCCAAAAAGAACTATATTCTTTTATTAGATGAAGCAACTGCGAATATTGATAGCCATACAGAAAAACAAATACAAGCCAGTATTGAACATATCCGTGGTAGTAAAACAATCGTAAGCATTGCTCATCGGTTATCCACCGTACAAGACGCCAATGAAATTGTGTATATTGAATATGGTAAAATAAAAGAAAAAGGTTCTTTCAAAGAATTAATTGACCTAAAGGGCGCCTTTTATAATCTATGGGTTCGTCAAAAAAGTGGGAGTTAGCATGGAATTTATCCAATCTAAAGATAATAGGACTATTAAGCGTATAGTTTCTCTAGGGCAACGCAAAAATCGTAGTAAATGTGGTGAATACATTGTAGAAGGGATTCGTTCCATTCGTGATATTTCAACTATGGGAGTAATAAAAACAATTGTTATACGCGAATCTAAATGTAAAGATAAAAATATAGAGGCATTATTATCCTTAGAATCGATGCAATCGA
>NZ_CALHGG010000124.1 GCF_938029845.1 uncultured Capnocytophaga sp. | reverse complement strand
GCCTCTATCTTACCATCATCCTTACCATTACAACTCTCTTCAGTCTCCGTAAGAGATGTGATTTTGAGCTCTTTACCAGCTTCAAGGTTAAATGTAGCATCCACATGTAAGGTAGGACAATGTACAGGTCCTTGCCATACTTCTATATCATCTATGGCAAAATCATTACCACACCAGTGGTTACGTGTATTTTGTATTTGTATTTTTACACGAGTAACGTTACCTGGGTTAATATCTCCTATAGTTTCAGAAGAAACACGCACCCACTCGGTATTACCTAATGAATTATAAGGTATATCACCAGAAGTTACTTGTCCTAACTCTACATTAGTATTGGCATCCAATACTCTCACACGAATATTTGGTTTAGTTGGTACTGTACCACAATAACTTGCAGGAGCATTCATTCTATTCAAGTTCAATACATATACCTCAAAGCCTATAGGTGCATTGGGTTCTATATCTACTGTCTTTTCATAAAGGGTCTCTCCAAGTCCAAGGTTAGTACCCATATCTATATACATATAGCGTCCCTTATCCTGAGTGCCACCAGAGGTATGATCCTTAGGGGCATCAGCTATCCAGAAGACCTGTTGAGAAGGGTTACTTGCATTTATTCCACAAGGTCCTATTCCTGACCACCATATATGATGGAAATCACTATATCCTAATATTGCATACTTATTAGGACCTAAGGAACAAGGATATCCATAAGTCAAATTAGGAGAGATAGCGGTATCAGAATCACGTCCTAATCCTGCAAAATTAGTAGCAACTCCTTGCCCAAAGTCCTCACGGAAGAGGAGTTTCTTAGGATTGACTTTTTTCTTATAGAAGATACGTGAATACTTAGTGGTTCCTGCATCAGTCTTAAGGAATGTTTGCTCTCCTAGAGCGCCTACACGCTCATAGTTACCATTCCACTCAGTAGGCAGAGAGGCTTGATTATTGGCAGTCTCTATATGATAACTATAGTCATTACGTTCATTTGAATAAGTTACTCGTGCAGCACCATCACAATCATATACTATATTAGTATCAAAGGTAGGTTTTGCCAAAGGTGCTTCTACTTGTATTGTAAATGAAATTTCACAAGGTGCTACTCCTCCTGCTGGCGCTTTGCTTCTAACTTTTACGGTATAAGTACCAACAGGCACATTATCAAAACGTAAATCGTTAGCCACAAAGCCTACTCCTGACATAGAAGGTGGCGCTGCATCCCAAGTAGTACCTCCATCCAAGCTTACTTGATACTTTCCTCCTGGACCTACTCCACCAGAAGTACCATTACCTCCTGATAGGTTGGAAATTTTTATAGAAGCATGTGCATGGTTTGTAGGATTATCTTCCAAAGGCTTACAAGCCAAGTGAGAAACCATTGCAAAACCCTTAAGTGGACCTGCTCCCTCTGTGATTGTTTCTTCCTTATTATCAAAGTCAGGTCCAGTAAGATATTCTAAGCGACCATTATTAAGTGTCTGATAGGATTCAGCTGGATAAGAACAAGTAACACCTGCTCTTGTATAATATACTCTTAGGCGATACTTACCTGCGGTAAGACCTGTAAAGGTACCATTAGGATAAGACTGTTTGATCCAAGTGTCTGTTGTAGGGTAAGCATTTCCTACTTGTTTTTGGATAGCATATTGTACTGTATACCTAGCAGGATCAAACTGAGGATTGTTAAGAGTCATTTTGATAGTACCTGCATTAGGAGCACAATCCGCAGGAGTACTTGTATGAGTAAAAGTAGGTTGTGCTTGTAACTTATAGACCACTGCCCTGGACACTGTACAACTATTACTATCTATCACCTCTACTGTATAGTTCTTAGTACCTATTGCAGGGGTAAAGCGAGGATCGTCAAAGTTAATAGTAGCAGTTAAGGAAGTGCCATTATTAATATTTACAGAAACATTATCACCTGATAGCTTTACTGTATAAGGAGGGGTACCTCCTTGGTAGGTTACAGATACCTGCTTGCTAGGACCACAAGAAGGATCCTTATAAGTGGTAGAAAGTATCTTAAGCTGAGGTACTTCCTTAATTTCTATCGTTCTTGCAGGTGAAGTACACTGCGTACGTGATTGAGGTTGTATAGTCACCTCATAGGTACCCTTGCCCAAAGTTCTGAGCTTAGTAAGATCTGTTCCTGTCAAGTTCTCAGAACTACGTAAGGCTTCTGTATTAGCCAGATACTTCACTACTTGTCCTCCACCCTGTTTGGTCACTGTGACATATACAGGCAGGGTTATCTGGTTAGAAAGCTGTATATTAAGGATACCTGTAGCAGGGTCTGTACCCACACAGAGTACATCCGTCTTACTCAAGGTAAAGTTTGGATTGGTATTGGTAGAAGTGGTAGCTTCTACATCAATTGTATTTTCAAAGTTACATACATTATTCTGGTACTGAGAAGCACCAGGAGCAAGCTTAGGACGTAGGGTTACTTTATAGCGTCCTGCTACAGTTACCTCTCGTTCAAAACTTTGTCCAGGGACATCTGTCCAACCTATGGAGTTGGAAGGACCTTCTACTTTATATTGGTAATTGGTATCTGGAATACGACTTATCTTGAGCCAACCACGGGCACCTGCTCCTGAACCACAATTCAGCGGCATGATATTCTCCTTATCCAAAGAATAGGTCATCTCACTCTTATAAGCACGGAAGTAGTAATCAAGATTACAACCACTAGGATGCTTAAGCAATATGGCAAAGTGAGTTCCATTATTATGTACTTCAGATGCTTGTAACCTAAAGGTATTACCTGTACCTAATTTACTCCAGTTACCAGGTTCTACCCCTACAGAAGCAGGTGGACAAGAAGATACTAGCTGAGAGGTACTTCCTGTATACTTATACCACTCTACCTTGTCATCAGGCAAACCTGTATCTGCAGCAGTCAAATCCACATAAGTACCACAGAGAGCTACCTGCAAGTAATCCAAACCTGTATTGTTACAAGTTTGCTTTTCCACTACCTTGTCATTATTGCGCAAGGGGTGAAGCGCATCATTACCCGTACGTGGTTGTATTATATAAGTCTTGGTAGAGACATTTGCACAATCAGCAGGCCCTCCTGTTCTTTCCAGTATATAAGTACCTACAGCGTTTACCTGATATCTCTGACTAGTGGATACCACTCCCTGTCCTTGTTTTGTCCATTTATAAGAAGTATATCCAGCCCCACCGTCCAATTCAAAGGCGGCACAGTAGGGTAAAGTATTGCGACTTGACTGTCCACAAGGTGCATCCTCTATATAGAAGGTAGTGGCAGCTGGTGTACAGTCTGCTAATTTTTTATGAGAGAGTTGTTCTTTATTTTCCGTAGGATTAGCTGTTGTATAGATCAGCTTAGGCTGTATACTCAATCTATTACTACAAGCATCTATAAGTGCATTACAGTCATTGGTTGTTTTTACCTTGATTGTAATCGTCTTAAAATCTGAAGCTCTATTAGGAAGTGCTCCAGGTGTCATATTGAATGTAAGCAAGGTCTGCCCTGCTACATTTGTTGAGGTAGGTGTACTTACCCCAGCAGGTAGTGCTCCCTCTATTCCCTCATAAGATAGGTTCTTAGGTAGGAGTACCTCCAATTTAGGGGATGTTATCGAATCACGACTTATGTTTCGCATTTTTATTTGGTACTTAGCTTCTGTATTAAGAGGCACCCGTTGTCCTTCTATATCTACGTTGGCAGTGTTAAGTACCTTAGTCTCTATATCATAAACAGGATGTACAGTTACTGCCGAGACTGCATTCACTATCTTAATAAAGGCATCATAGCCCCCCTCATTAGCCACATAAGTAGTTTTAAAAAAAGTACTACCTACAGGAATAATGTTATCATTGCCAAATATAGAAACATCCCAACCTCGATTATTGACTTGTGCTGCTTCATTATGTATGGTCACTGTACCATTGAGGAAGTTAGAGGGTGTACGACCATTATAAGAAATTTGGGTAGTATTCACTTTAAAGTTGTCTCCTGGCACATTGGGTTCCCCACCCAATGTTACCTGACCAAACAGCTCTGATCCCCTTATTGGTTTTAAGTAGCCACTGAAAGTATCTTCTGAGGTAGTTGCAGCTCCTGCTCCCACACGCTGAAAACCATCTTGTATCTTGATAATTCTTTCTTCTCCTAACTTAGGGTTTTCATAGACGACCACTAATGCCCAGCCAGCACCAAACTTCCAGCTAGCACCTCCTTCGTTATATATACCATCTACTTCATAAGCTCCATTAAGGTTACCTGCGGTAGCCAAGGCTTGTAGATCGGCTGTAACATCTGCCCATTTGTAGTAGTATGAGTCATCAGTAACACGTGTTCCGTCATTAACAATAGTCTTGGTAGGATCCAAGTCTTCATTTTGTCCTGCAACATATCGAGTACCATCAGGCTTATACCATATCAATCGTCCATCATTGAAGGTATATTCAAAATCTCCCACATTACCTGGATCAGGACGGCATCCTCCTCCTACTTGCGTTATATCTACAGGATCAAATGTATAGGTACCTACACGAGTTCCTCCTACATTGACCCAGTCATAACCTGACCTTTGCATGGTACCTCCTTTGTAGCCCTCTACCAAGATGGCTACATTATCTCCTTTGCTTCCAAACCACCAAGTACTATAATTAAACTTGATTTTATTGATTCCAGCAGCACGCATGTTGTTGACCTTAAAGAGGATTGCCTCACGACCTTGTCCTGTATTATCCCCACTCCATTCTGCATAATTAGAATTACTAGGATAACCTCTACACCAACCTGCTACACCCAAGTTAGGTTCTTGTATGGTCACACGAATGTCCAAGTCTCGTCCAGTGGTGAACTGTACGCGATAGATAAGGTAGTCAGCATCATTCCACACTACCGCATTGGACTCCTTGTGTCCGCCCCCTGCTTGTACTGCTCTATTAAGTCCTCCAGGACCTTTAAGACGTACCTGATCTATATTGCCCCCACCAGCATGACCTGCCCAATAGAGGCGTGCCCACTTTACTGTAGAGGGACAGTTATCTATCACTGGTAAGTTGAGATTATAGGAAGCATCAGATTGATTTCCTATCAATTGATAGTTCCCTCTGATAGTCTTACCCCCATTATCAAATGCGGTACTAAAACCTGCTTGCGCTAAAGCTGTTGTCCCTACTAAAACTAATAAGGCAGCAGTCAGTGCATACTGGAAGAATATTTTCAGTTTCATAATCTTTGGTTATTATCTTACTTGTTTAGCTGTTAGTGATTATTTATAATCATGGTTATTGATTAAGCAGCACATTGACTAATTAATTATTAATCAATATGTTACAAAAATTCTAACTATATAAAAATAAGGTGTATATTTTTGGGCAAATATATATAATTTTTTAGAACTAAAAGTATTTATTTTATGAAAAGTAAAAAGTTTGTGACAAGTTTAACGATTTGCCAATGTCCCAATTTGTCGATTTGTCAATTTGTCAATTTGTCAATTTGTCAATTTGTCAATTTGTCGATTTGCCAATTTGTCGATTTGCCAATTTGTCGATTTGTCAATTTGCTAATTGGCTCATTATCTAATTATCTAATTACCTCATTGACTAATTGACTCATTGGCTAATTGTCTCATTAGCTCATTACTTCACTTCTAGCACCCAAATACCTCCTATGAAATCCACATTGAGCATATATTTACGCATTAGGCTCTGAGCATCTTCAAGTGAAAGAGCCCCCTTACCTAAATATACATAAGTAAGGTCATTTTTCTTATTCTTAAAAGAGCTTACCTCATAACGTTGTCCCATCTGTTGGATGAAGTTATAAGCATTACGTGGGTTGGCATATACCCCAATGACCACATAGTGTCCTGCAGGCACCCCTTCCATAGTCTCTGTCTTGACTGCAACAGGTGCTTGGTTTGGCTTGACTCGTTTTGGCTTTACTAATGAATCATGTTTTACCAAAGGTTCTTCTTTCTTAGGCTCTTCCACTTTGACAATCTTTGGACGTGGTGGTTTAGGAGGAGCAGGTGGTGTACGTTTCTGTCGGTCACCTCCGAACTGTACGTTAAGATACACACCAAAAGTACTACCCAACTGAGGCACCTTGACGCCAAGAGCATTTTCATATTCTACCCCTATACTCCACTGCTGACGGAGGTTAAAGCCCAATCCTGCTACAAGTCCATTGCGCTGGGTATAACCTACATTAGCCCAACCCAAAGCGGGCAGGTCTATCATGGCATGACCTCCAAAGTTGAACCCATCAAACTCCTTAGCAGCACGAAAAGCTACTGACCAATAGCCATTTTCTAAAAGATCATTTCTGGAATCCAACGCCTTGCGATACATAAGGTGTGCTGTAAAGGTTTTATCTCGGAACTCGGTCATTGCCTTAGCTGCTCCTGAGGAATAGTCTATAAGATTCTCTGCGGTTCCTGCTACATAGAAGTCCCCAAAGGCAATATATCCACCTGGTTGTAGAACAAAATCAAAAGAGTTGCCCAACTGTAAGAGTGGGTCGGCAGGATCTGCCACACGAATGCGCCCTTTGTCCAATCCACTAAAAGAAGGGATCAAGTTAAGTCCCATTCCTATACGTACATTATCAGAGAGGTGAATGAGGTGTCCATAGTTGAGCACTATCCCATAGTTGGACATCACTGTTACATTACGCTTATATAGAAAGAGGTTCATGGAACTAGTCTCACGCCAATTACGCCCATAGGAAAGTCCCATGAGCGAAAAATTATCATTTT
The DNA here is from genome assembly GCF_938029845.1 of uncultured Capnocytophaga sp. Lineage (GTDB taxonomy): Bacteria > Bacteroidota > Bacteroidia > Flavobacteriales > Flavobacteriaceae > Capnocytophaga. The sequence goes on along the minus strand of NZ_CALHGG010000124.1, from coordinate 27,359 downwards.
TGTAGCCCATCCACTGGTTTCGGTAGTAAAGCCCTACATTGTGCTCCTGATAATTGACTACCAAGGGAAAAGCAGGGTTGGCTACAAAGGTGTTAAACCTTACAAAGGCATGGGTAGGCATCTGATAAGGTACATAAAAACCCTTTTGCTCTTGTGCTAAGGACGAAGCCACTGTCAAGAACAAGATACAAATCCTATAATAAAGTCCTCTTTTCATTCTATTGTAATAGCGTTATGGTTCCGTTTTCTGTTTTTCCATCTTTCTCTAAAATATAGAAATAGTAGATGGCTGCCCCCTTCTGGCCTTCAGGTGGGGTAAAATTCGGAAAGTCATTATTATATTGGTTTGACTGATAGACAATCTCTCCTGTTTGCTTATAGATAGTTACTTTGGCACCCGCCCACTCGGCAGGAAGCATCCATTTGCGATTGACATCCTCCCCACTGAGCAATAGTGTATTAGGTATCTCATTACCATCATAGGAAACAGAATAGGTGATATTAATAATCCCTTCGGTATTGCCACAACTCTCTGCATAGGGAGTCAAGTCTATCGTTTCTCCTCCTATACTCACCTGACCCGTTTTGAGTTTCACAACAAACTGGTATTGCCCCACTGCTGCTCTGAAGGCAGGATCTTTGTATGGAGTGGCAGGAATGGTATATTTCTTATCCGTCTGATTAGTTACATCTTTCTTAAGAGTCCAAGGCTGACTATCATCCTTACGATAATTCCAAGTATAAGTAAAGAGTTCCTGCTGAAAACTACCAGTCAAGGTTGGAATAAGATCTAAGGCACGCTTGTCTTGCAATTCAGCCACTCCTGTATTAGTAGTTATACGTACAGCGGTAGGGAGCTTGATATCCACAAGCTTGACTTCATTGGAATTGAAAGCACCATTCACCATAAGTCTATACACACTAAGAGAGCCAGAACGGGTAGCAGTAAGTTCTTTGCCTGTTCCTACCTCTGTTCCATCCTTTTTCCATTGGAGAGTATATTTATCATAATCAGTACTTGGCACAAGGGTCTTTTTCTGCTCACTTCCGTTGACAATCACCGCTTCCAAGCTGGAAAGTTCCAATATAGCCTGTCCTGAACCACAAGGTGAAGTTCCTTGTTTAAAGCCAATAGTAGGGATATAGCGAGAAGGTTCCTTAATCTGCAGCTTAAGTACTCCTGTGCTTACTTTGGTATGGCAAGCATCATATACCTCAGCCACAAAAGTTCCCTCAGAAGGCACTTGGAAAGAGCGGGTTGTATTCTCTTGCAATATATTGGCAGGATCACTTTCCTTGAACCACTTTACAGTAAGCGCTTCAGTACTTGGTATATCCAATTCAATAACAGGGCGGCGATAAGGAAAAGCAAAGACTACCTCTCCATTGGTATGGCCAAGCCATTTGATATTACCTGGATCTACACCAGAGCGATTGGTTACATTTACCACATTGGACTTAATCACACACCCTCCTGCCTCAGTAAGAGTTACATAGTAACTCCCTACATCGGTTGCTCCATAGGTATTAGCTGAAGCTCCTGCTATTTCAGTACCATTTTTATACCACTTATAAGTACCTGTAATACCTCCTTGTAATTGAGTTGTGAAAGTAAGGGTCTGACCTGTACACTTTACTTGGGTTTCCCCTCCCTCTATGGTCAGTAGACCTGTAGTAGTTCTGGTATTGAGTTTTACTTCTGTGGAAGTCATAGGACAATTGGAGCCTGGTACGCTTCTTACCTTATAAGTACCTGCCTCTGTAGCTCGATAGGTAGCCGAGGTAGCCCCCGCTATAGGGGTATTATCCTTATACCACTGATAAGTAAAGGTAAAACCTGGTTGTTCGTTGGTTATTTCGGTCTCTAAAGTAATGATTTGTCCTGTACAAATATCACGAGTAGCATCCCCTTTTATCTTAATTCCCATAGAATTAGCCGAACCAGGTAAAGTGGCTTGGATCTCATTGGAACGCATAGAACCCGCACAACGACCAAAATCAGGCTCTACCGAATAAGTTCCCGTCTGGGTTACAGTATAGCTACTGCCTGTAGCTCCCTCTATGAGGTTGCCATCTTTATACCACTTATATAAGGAAGCTGTTGTCCCCCCTGTTACTGAAATCGTACGACCTTCAGAGTCAGGACATATCTCTATTCCCTGGAAGTTATTCAGTTGCAAAGGAGTGGCATCACCCAAGTGGTGTGCCTCAAAAGGATCACTGACCCCTATTACCTCTGGAGAGGTGCTACGGATACGTATTTTATATTGCTTTCCATCAGTAGTGGTAGGAAGAAAAAAAGGAATCTCAAATATATCAGACTGATTCCCTCGACCAGGAAGCTCTCCTAACTTCACAGGAGAAGAAAAATCTCCATTAGGGTCTGAGAGTTCTGCTATAAACTTATTATCCACATTGGCTCGAGTTCCTTTCCACTTGAATTTTACATTCACTTTTCCAGAGGAGTTACGTACACAATAGTAATTATTGGCACCTCCACTCCCTGTGATTATACTGTATATTTCGCGTTGCGTCTGCCCATAAAGAGTCTGGATAAGCAGCACCAACATCATACATAGTAAGTATCTCATTTTTTTCATAATAGGCTCTTTATTGATTATTTGTTAAATTTATTGGTTAATTTATAATTTATTTAAATATTTTATTTTAGGTGATTTTAGCCAATCACTAAAGCAACGCAAATATATAAAAAAGTTTTTATTAGTTGGTTTCTTCAAACAAAAATTATCCATCTTAACGCTTCCCTTTTTTATCTGTCTATAAAAAAAATTTCATCACCCTTTGGCAAATATAAGGGGTTGCAGAAATATTTTTCCTTTTTTTGACGCTATACAAAAAGTTATTAACATTTCTTAATGTTATAAACAATCACTCTTACTTTACCGTTATCTCTAAAAAAATACGCTATACAGATACCCTTTCCCCTTCATTTATAGTTAAACAAACATTAAATACTTACAAATAGAGAGACTACATAGTTTGTATGTAATACATAATAAAATACTAAATAGTTGAAGGCTAAAATTTCTAATCTTGTAAAATATAATGATTTGCGCCTCTATTTTGAAACCAGTCCATTGATAATGAATTATTGTTGAAATGCTTTTCACTATCTTTGTAAGACGCAATGAATTGCGTCTCTATTTTGACACCAATAAGACGCAATGAATTGCGTCTCTACCTTAACGCTGGCTAAAATAACTATGGATGACCGTATTCTTCCGTAGAGACGCAATAAATTGCGTCTTGATCTATTGTACCTTAATGAATCAGATTATACAAAAAATTTTTAAACCTTGATTCGTATTATTAATAATTGACCATTAAAAAAGATTTGCTTCTTTTGCAAAAACAATGTAATTTTGTGGTAGTGATACACCAACCCTTATTTTGTATGATAAACTACCTTCGTAGGCATAAGATACGTACCGCCATAGGATGCTTACTATTATTATGGTATATCTTTTGTCTGCCTCGTACGCTTTTTAAGGAAGGCTATGCCACTATAGTGGAGAGCCGAGAGGGCAAACTCCTTGGGGGTAAAATTGCTCCTGATGGACAATGGCGTTTCCCAGAGCGAGACTCCGTACCTCATAAGCTACGCGAAGCTCTCCTTGCTTACGAAGATGCTCATTTTTATTACCACTGGGGGGTCAATCCTGTATCTACTACCAAGGCGTTACTTACCAACCTGCGCCATGGTCGTACCATACGTGGGGGGAGTACTCTCACCCAGCAGGTGATACGATTGGCTCGTAAGAACAAAGCGCGTACCTATGGGGAAAAATTGGTGGAGGCCATCTGGGCTACCCGCTTAGAATTTCGCTACTCTAAGGGAAAAATCCTTGCCCTCTATGCTTCCCATGCCCCTTTTGGAGGCAATGTGATAGGAGCAGATATGGCTGCTTGGCGCTATTTTGGGGTTTCCCCAGAACAACTCTCTTGGGCAGAGGCCTGTACTTTGGCGGTGCTTCCCAATGCACCAGGTCTTATATACCCAGGACGCAACCAACTAACCTTAAAAAAGAAACGTGATTTCCTACTGGAAAAGCTCTTCAAAAATCATACCATTGATAAGACAACTTATGAACTTTCTTTGCAAGAACCCTTGGTGGAGCGACCCCATGAACTACCAAATATAGCCCCTCACCTTGTGGAGCGGATCGCGCGCACTGCTCCCAACAAGCGACAACTCACCACCATAGATTATTACCTACAAGAGCGCGTGCAGGAGGTGGTAGCCAAATACCACCGACACTATAAGCGCTTTGAGGTACATAACCTCTGTGCGCTGGTGGTAGATGTCCATAGCCGAGAAGTCCTAGCCTATGTAGGGAATAGTCCTACCGATGAGGAGCACCAGAAAGATGTGAATATCATTCACCGCCCTCGCAGTACAGGGAGTGTGCTCAAGCCTTTCCTCTATGCGGCTATGCTTGATAGTGGTGAGTTACTCCCTCAAGAGATTACCGCAGATGTCCCCACTCATATCGGCGGCTACTCTCCTGAAAACTTTGAAAACACCTACGAAGGGGCTGTCCCTGCTGATGAGGCGCTGTACCGCTCCCTGAATATTCCCTTTGTATTGTTACTGCGACAATATGGCATCAGCCGATTTTATCAGCAATTGCAAAAGCTACGGTTACGTTCCATTAATCGCTCTGCTGACCACTATGGGCTATCCCTTATCCTCGGTGGCGCAGAGAGTAGCCTCTGGGAACTCTCTCAGGCTTATGCTAATATGGGCTTCGAGCTGAATGAGTTTGCTCAGACAGGCAAATACCGTTCTCATGCCTTCCAAAAACTCACCTACCTGAAGAACAACCGTGATTATGGAGAATTGCAGGAAGAGAAAAACCACTTCTCCGCAGGCGCTATCTATAAGACTTTTGAGGCACTGACCCAAGTAAACCGCCCCTCTTTTGATTCCGCTTGGCGTTACTATACCTCGTCAAGGAAAATATCTTGGAAAACGGGCACCAGCTTTGGTAACCGCGACGCATGGGCTATTGGCCTAACCTCTCGCTACTTAGTAGGGGTATGGGTGGGCAATGCCTCCGGAGAGGGGCGCCCTGAACTTACTGGGGTTGGAACAGCTGCCCCCGTGATGTTGGAGATATTCCAGCTATTGAAAAAAGACAAGTGGTTTGATACCCCTTGGGAAGACCTACAAAAAGTAGAAGTATGTACCCTCAGTGGTATGATAGCTAGCGACTTATGTCCTAAAAAGACTATTTGGGTACCACAAGGGCAACTACAAACTGCCCTATGTAAGTATCACAAATGGGTACACCTCTCCCCCGATGGTCTTTGGCAGGTCAATAGTAACTGTGAGGACATAGCTGCCATGCGCTCGGAAAGTTGGTTTGTCCTTCCCCCTCTTATGGAATGGTTTTATAAGAAGAAGCACCCTACCTATCAAGTACTCCCTCCTATGCGAGAGGATTGTATAGAGGGCAATAAACAGCAGGTTTTGGATTTTATCTACCCCAAACATGGGGCTACCCTACACCCTGTCAAAGGCTTAGGTGGCAGTATTCAGCCTATCATCGCCCGTGTTGCTTATAAGTACTCAGGTAAGCTCTTTTGGTACTTGGACAACCATTTCCTTGGAGAAACACTCCACTTCCATGACATGAAACTCTACTTAAGCGAAGGTACCCACCTACTCAAATGCATGGATACACGAGGCAATGAGAAAACAATAGTAGTGAAAAGTGAAGAGTGAAAAACTTTTCGCTTTTCACTCTTCACTTAAATGATTCCTTCCTGTATCAGATTGTGCAGATGTATTACACCTACATATTGTCCTTGACGAGTTACCAATAGCTGGGTAATTTTGTGATTTTGCATAAAGTCCAGCGCATCCACAGCAAGCACCCCTGCATCTATGGTTTTGGGGCTGGTGGACATGATATCGCGGGCTTTGAGTCCCTTAATCTCTTCATAACGGCTAAGCATACGGCGGATATCCCCATCGGTGATGACTCCAACAATACGTTCGCCATCGAGTACTGCTGTTACCCCTAGCATTTTCTGAGAGATTTCTATAATCACTTGCTTGATATCCGTCTCTGGAGCTACTATGGGCACTTGATTCTTGGCTATGGTCTCCCCTACGGTAAGGTAAAGTCGCTTGCCAAGAGCTCCCCCAGGGTGATATTTGGCAAAATCGGCACTGCCGAACTGCTTTACCTGCATAAGAGCTACCGCCAAGGCATCCCCAATAACCAATTGAGAAGTGGTGGAAGTAGTCGGGGCTAAGTTGTTCGGGCAGGCTTCCCTATGAGTATAGGCATAGAGTACATAATCGGATTGAGTGGCAAGGAAAGACTCCTTATTGGCTGTGATAGCAATGAGGGGATTATTCTCACGCTTGAGCAGTGGCACCAATACCTTGATTTCTGGAGTATTACCACTCTTGGAGATACAGATGACCACATCAGAAGGTTGTATCATTCCCAAATCCCCATGAATGGCATCGGCAGCGTGCATAAAGATCGCAGGGGTACCTGTGGAATTCATCGTTGCTACCATCTTTTGGGCAATAATAGCACTTTTTCCTATGCCTGTGATGACCACACGACCCTTGGATTGTAAGATAGCTTCCACTGCTCGAGGGAAGTTTTCATCTAAAAAACTTGTTAATTTCTCTAAAGAATAGAGCTCTGTTTCTATGGTTTTGCGAGCAAAATCAAGTACATTATTAAAATTTTCCAAAATAGTTGATTTTAAATTTGCCACTTAAAAAAAAAGTTGTAATTTTATCCTGCAAAAGTAAAAAAAAAATACTACATATAAAATACTACATATTATTATGAGTACTAATAATGTTGATTTACAAAAAGCATTAAAAAGCATTTTTGGCTTTAGCGCATTCAAAGGAAAACAAGAAGACATTATCCGTAGCATTATGGAGGGTAACCATACCTTTGTCTTAATGCCTACTGGAGGCGGAAAATCGCTTTGCTACCAGCTCCCTGCCTTGCTTAAGGAGGGGACTGCTATTGTGATTTCTCCACTTATCGCCCTAATGAAGAACCAAGTAGATGTTGTACGTGGCATCTCTGGCACCGATAAAATAGCTCATGTACTGAACTCTTCTCTTACCAAAGGAGAAATACGTACTGTCATGGAGGATATCCGTAATGGTGATACCAAGTTGCTGTATGTAGCCCCTGAATCTCTGACGAAGGATGAGTATGCAGACTTTCTTAGGACTATCAATATCTCTTTTGTAGCGGTAGATGAGGCGCACTGTATCTCCGAATGGGGACATGACTTCCGCCCTGAATACCGAAATATCAAAACGATTATTGAGCGCTTGGGCGAAGGCATCCCTATCATAGCCCTTACTGCCACAGCAACCACTAAGGTACAAGAGGACATCCTCAAGAACTTGGGAATTCCTCAAGCCAATGTATTCAAGTCATCCTTCAACCGACCCAACCTATACTATGAGGTACGCCCCAAAACAAAGAATATCAATAGTGATATTATTCGTTTTGTCAAGCAACATCCAGGTCAGTCGGGTATTATCTATTGCCTAAGCCGTAAGAGTGTGGAGGAACTGGCACAAACCCTTCAGGTGAATGGTATCAAAGCTATTCCCTACCATGCAGGACTTGATGCCAAGACCCGTGCTAAGCACCAAGATATGTTTCTCATGGAAGAAGTGGAGGTAGTGGTAGCCACCATTGCCTTTGGGATGGGAATTGATAAGCCCGATGTGCGCTTTGTGATTCACTATGATATTCCCAAGAGTATTGAAAGCTATTACCAAGAAACAGGACGTGCAGGACGTGACGGAGGCGAGGGCTATTGCTTGGCTTTCTATTGCTATAAGGATATAGAGAAATTAGAAAAATTCATGGTTAGCAAGCCCATAGCCGAGCAAGAAGTAGGACAAGCACTCTTACAGGATATGGTAGCCTATGCTGAGACCTCCAGCTCCCGACGAAAGTTCATTTTGCACTACTTCGGGGAAGAGTTTGATGAGATCAATGGGGAAGGTGCCAATATGGACGATAACATGCGATACCCTAAGACTAAGAAAGAAGCCAAAGACCAAGTCTTTATGCTCTTGGATGTAATTGACAAGACTCGACAAAGACTCAAAGCCAAGGACTTAGTGAACGTACTGACCGGAAAGTATTCGGCTATTATCAAGTCCAACCTCTTTGACCAACAGGATTTCTTTGCTTGTGGTGCGGAGTTTGATAGTCGTTTTTGGATGGCGCTGATTCGTCAGGTCATGGTCAATGATTATATCCGCAAGGATATAGAGACCTATGGGGTCATGTTCCTCACTGATAAGGGACGTGATTTTCTCAAGAATCCACATTCCTTTATGATGACAGAAGACCATAACTTCGAGGAAGATGTAGAAGAACCTACCAAAAATGCGGTTTCTGTTCTTGATGAAACCCTCTTAAAATACCTCAAGGACTTACGTAAGAAAGTGGCTAAGGAGTTTGGTGTACCACCTTTTGTAGTCTTCCAAGATGCTTCCTTGGAGGATATGTGTATGAAATACCCTACCACTATCCAAGAACTTACCAATGTCTTTGGAGTAGGCGAAGGAAAGGCTAAGAAATACGGAAAAGAGTTTATCTCCCTGATAGAAAGATATGTAGAGGAAAATGATATTATACGCCCTGAAGATCTTATTGTAAAAACCACGGGAGCTAATTCAGCCCTTAAGCTATTCATTATCCAAAACATAGATAAGAAACTCCCGCTCCCTGATATTGCCAAGGCCAAAGGACTCTCCTTAGATGAGCTCCTTAAGGAAATGGAGCAAATCGTATATAGTGGTACTAAGATCAATATCAACTATTGGGTAGACGAGATTTTAGACGAAGAGCAACAGGAAGAACTCCATGATTATTTCCTAGAAGCTGAGACAGATAAGATTTCGATAGCCTCCAAGGAGTTTGGGGGAGATTATGAGGACGACGAATTGCGCCTCTATCGTATCAAATTTATCAGCGAAGTAGGAAACTAAAATGATGATTAATTATAAATGAGAACCTTATTACTATTACTATTTTTCCCTTTTTTAGCAAAGGGACAATATGTTGGGCTACGCACTGCCTATACTTTTACCAATAAGGCATATCATTATGGTTTTGCAGGAGTGTCCAACAATTCTGATCCTTTCTACGCAGGGTTATCTTATTATGCAGGCTCTCATGTGGGCAGCCATAAGGGTACAATACAGTTTGTCCCTGAAATAGGAGCAGATCTCTATATGATGCTTTTCGGTATGGGAATTTCAGTCAACACCCACGCTATCACCCCACGTATGGGGCTATCCTTGACTAACAAATACCAGATACAAGCGGGCTACTCCTTACCTCTGAGAAATGAAGCTACTTTTAATGGCTTTACCTTATCGGTAGTTATTAATTTCTTTGGGAGAATGACTCCTTGGAAATTCTGAATACTTTATCTTGTAATTCAAACTAAAACCTAAAACTTAACACCTAAAAATGGCAGAAGAAATCAAAGAAAGATCTAACAATTTTATAGAAAATATCATAGAGGAAGACCTCGCTGCAGGTTTTTCATCCGAGAAGTTACGTTTTCGCTTCCCCCCAGAACCTAATGGCTACTTGCACCTAGGGCATGCGAGCTCTATTTGCCTAAACTTCGGTTTAGGCTTACGCTACAACGCCCCTGTAAATTTGCGTTTTGACGATACCAATCCTAGCAAAGAAGAACAAGAATACGTAGATGCCATCCGTCGTGATGTAGCCTGGTTGGGTTACAAATGGGACAAAGAATGCTACGCTTCTGACTACTTCCAAGAACTATATGAGTGGGCAGTAATGCTTATAAAGCAAGGCAAAGCCTATGTAGATAAGCAAACCTCAGAAGAAATTGCGGCTCAAAAAGGAACTCCTACCACTGCAGGTACAGAGAGTCCCTACCGTAATACCTCTCCTGAGGAGAACCTCGCTCTATTTGAACGTATGAAAAATGGAGAGTTTGCCAATGGCACCTATGTACTTCGTGCCAAGATAGATATCACCTCATCCAATATGCTTATGCGCGACCCTATCATCTATCGTATCATGAATGCTTCCCACCACCGTACAGGTGACAAGTGGCACATCTACCCTATGTATGATTGGGCTCATGGAGAGAGTGACTACCTAGAACAAATATCTCACTCTCTATGTACTTTGGAATTCTTGCCTCACAGAGAGCTATATGACTGGTTTTTGGATCAGATCATACCTCAAGGGGAGAAGGTCGTACGCCCTAAACAACGTGAATTTGCCCGTCGTAACCTTAGCCATACCATAGTAAGCAAGCGTAAGCTATTACAATTGGTTAATGAAAAATATGTAGCGGGTTGGGACGATCCGCGTATGCCTACCATTTCAGGCTTGCGCCGTCGTGGTTACACCCCTGAGGCTATACGCAAATTTGCCGACACTATCGGTATTGCCAAGCGTGAAAACCTTATAGATGTCTCTCTCTTAGAGTTTTGTGTACGTGAAGACCTCAACAAGAAAGCCAATCGCGTCATGGCGGTATTGGATCCTGTGAAGGTCGTTATCACCAACTATCCAGAAGAGCAAGAGGAGTGGCTCGATGCCGAAAACAATCCAGAAGTAACTCCTATGACCTACCGCAAGGTGCCTTTCTCTCGTGAGTTATACATAGAGCGTGAGGACTTCCGCGAAGAAGCTGATAAGAAGTATTTCCGCTTGAAACTTGGAGGAGAAGTACGCCTAAAGAATGCCTATATCATCAAGGCAGAAAGCGTAGTAAAAGATAGCGAAGGCAATATTACCGAAATTCACTGCACCTATGATGCTGATAGTCGCAGTGGTAGTGGCAGTGAAGCCAGCACTCGCAAGGTAAAGGGTACACTCCACTGGGTTTCTATTCCTCATGCAGTGACAGCTGAAGCTCGTCTGTATGACCGTCTCTTCACAGTAGCCGAACCTGACCGCCAAGAGGATAGTTTCCTAAACTATATCAATCCTAATTCACTCAAGACTATTACTGCCTATGTAGAGCCAAGCCTACAAACAGCCAAAGCAGGTGATACAGTACAATTCCAACGTCTTGGCTACTTCTGTGTAGATCCTGATAGTACAGCCGGCAAGCTTGTTTTTAACAAAACAGTAGGACTGAAGGATACTTGGGAGAAGGTCAAGAGTGAGGAGTAAAAAGTGAAAAATTATTAGAATCAAAAGTATCAATCAGTTAGACCTTAATTAGGATATTTATATCTATGCCTAGACTCTTGCTCCTTCTGCTGCTCTACTGTACCATCGCTAAGGGACAGCATGAAAGCCTATCAGATCTCCACTTCCCTGTTGATAAGGAGTTACTGCTCACATTGGTCAACACCAAAAGAAGTCAGGGTTGCCAATGTGGAGACACCTATTACCCTGCAGTATCGCCCCTAACTTGGAATAAAAAACTGGCTAATGCTGCACAGAAACATAGTGATGAGATGGCTAAGCATAAGAAACTTACTCATTATAGCAAAAATGGTGATGACCCTGGCAAGCGCTTAAGTAAGGAGGGATATCGCTGGCATGCCTATGCAGAGAATGTAGCTATGGGCTACTTCGATGAAAGAACCGTAATCCAAGGCTGGCTCAGTAGCCCCGCACATTGTGCTAATATCATGAACCCCCTTGTAAAGGAAATGGGGGTAGCCTACAATGGCAAATACTGGACACAAGTCTTTGGAAGTGAAGAGCAATGAAAAACAAAATAGAAATATGCGAAATCTTTTTAATTGTATGCTAATAGCCTTTGCTATGAGCGTTCTTGTTGTGGGATGTAAAAAAAGTGAGGACAATATAGAACCTCCTGTCACTCATCCACTTACCAAACTAAAATTCTCTCCTGAAAAGACAACCATAGAACAGGGGAAAACAACTGAGGTAACTATTGTTGGAACCTTAAAATCTACTGACAAAGTAAAGATTATAAACGAAGAGATAGCAGCACTACAAGAAGCTGTTACTAACAACAAAATCAAGCTCTTAGCTAAAAAGGTTGGTACCACTCAGGTACAAGTCCTCACTGAGGAAGGAAAGGAAAGAGGTTCCTTTGAGGTTACTGTAACCCCTGTATTCAAATTATCTTTCACACCTGAAACACCTTCTGTTGAACTTGGAAAAACAACTGAGGTAGCCATTATAGGAACCTTGAATACAACAGATAAGGTACAAATCGCCGATGAGGCTATCGTAACCCTACAAGGAGCTATTACTAACAACAAAATCAATCTCTTAGCAAAAAAAATCGGCACTACTAAAGTAAGCATATCCACTGCTGATGGTAAGGAAAGAGGCTCTTTTGAGGTTAAGGTAACTCCTGTTTTTGAATTACACTTTACCCCTGAAGCTCCTATTATGGAAGTCGGAAAGACAACAGAAGTAACCATTGTAGGGACACTGAATGCGACAGACAGAGTACAAATTGCCGATGAGAGTGTCGTAGCTCAACAAGGAAGTATTACTAATAACAAAATCAGCCTCTTAGCAAAGAAAATCGGTACTACTAAAGTAAGCATATTCACAGCTGATGGTAAGGAAAGAGGTGCTTTTGAGGTTAAGGTAACCCCCATTTTTGAGCTGCACTTTACCCCAGAAACAACTACAGTAGAAGTTGATAAAACAACCATAGTGAGTATTGTGGGAATATTGAATGCAACAGATAAAGTACAAATAGCTGATGAGACTGTCGTATCACTACAAGGAGCTATTACTGACAATAAAATCAATCTCTTAGCTAAGAAGGTAGGTACAACCAAAGTAAGTATCTTAACGGCTGATGGTAAGGAGAGGGGGGCTTTTGAGGTTAAGGTAACTCCTAAATTATTATTGTCTTTCTCTCCTGCAAAAATAACTATAGAACAGGAGAAAACAGCTACAGTTTCTTTTTCTGGAGTATGGAATGACTCTGATAAGGTACAAATTGCCGATGAAGCTATTGTTGCCCTACAAAGAAAAGTTACAAACAACAAAATCAACCTATTAGCAAAGAATATTGGTACCACTCAGGTACAAGTGTTAACTGCTGATGGACGAGAAAGAGGAACTTTCGAAGTTAAGGTAACTCCTAAATTATTATTGTCTTTCTCTCCTGCAAAAATAACCATTGAACAGGAGAAAACAGCTACAGTTTCTTTTTCTGGAGTATGGAATGCCTCCGACAAAGTACAAATTGCCGATGAAGCTATTGTTGCCCTACAGGGAAAAGTTACGAACAACAAAATCAACCTCTTAGCAAAAAATATTGGCACCACTCAGGTACGAGTATTAACCGCTGATGGACGAGAAAGAGGGACTTTTGAAGTTAAGGTAACTCCTAAATTATTACTATCTTTTACTCCTACCAAAGCGGTTATAAAGAAAGGAGAGACCACTGCGGTTACTTTTTCAGGCGTTTGGAATACTACCGATAGAGTACAGATCACCGATGAAGCTATTGCCTCTCTACAAGGAACGGTTAATAATAACAAAATCAATCTCTTAGCCAACAGAGTTGGCTCTACTAAAGTATATGTATATACTATTGAGGGGCAAAGCAGAGGTAGTTTTGAAGTAGTGGTATATGAAGAACCTAAGAAGATGACTCTTTCTTATAAGTCTAACTTACCTCACTACAAAACAGAGATTACAAATAAGGAAGAGTATAAGCATCTTATTGAAGAGACTCTCAGAACTTACGAGTTACTAAAAAGAGAATTAGAAGAGCTAGATAAATATCCTTTAGATAAATATCGTTATCATGATCAAAACGCACTTTATCTCGAAGGAATAAGAATTTCTAGAGCAGCAAAACAGTATTATAAGGATAACAAGGATACAGCAAGCCTTGAACAGTTGAAGAATACCTATGAAAACTTACATCAATATGGTATTGATTATACAGAGGTAGAGATTATGGTTCGTTTAGCCGAACAATACCGCAAAGAATTCCCTCATAGTACTGAAATAGAAAATATTATCAGAGACAATTTCAATGGAGAATACGGTAATTTGGACGGTCCTCCCCTTACCAATTATCTCAACAATAATATAGTAAAGCCTTTTAATGATATCATTGATATAGTTAACAGACTCAGATAAAAAAAGAAGAAGCGTGAAAAATTATTTTTCACGCTTCATTTTTTACTAACCTATACCCCACTCCCTTGACGGTCTTTATCCTTGCTTGTCCTAGTTTGTCACGGAGCTTTCCGATATGCACATCTATCGTACGGCTATTCACTACGGTAGGATCTGACCAGATTTGCATAGCTATTTCTTCACGGGAAAAGAGTTTGTTAGGAGCTGATAGCAAGAGGGAAAGTAACTCGTATTCCTTTTTAGGGAGCAGATATTGTTGCCCTGCTCTGGTAAGTGTATAAGTCTCCTCTTCCAGAGAGAAATCACCACATACCAAAGGCTGCTTTACCTCCCTACGCTTATGGAAACATAGCCTAACGAGAGCCTCTAACTTATAGAGGAAGAGTTTTGTTTTTAGTTGTTTATAGATAAAATCATCGGCACCTGCCTGAAAACCTGCAAGGAGTGCATAGTCCTGATTTTCCTCTGCCAATAATACAATGACAGGACGAGTAGGTAGCTGCATCTGTCGTAATTGTCCACAAATCTCTACCCCATCCGTATCAGGAAGAAAGATATTGAGTAGTAATAGTTCGGGAGCAGTTCGCTTGATGATACGCAACGCCTGCGCTCCCGATATAGCCGTAAGCACCTCAAATCCTGCATTCTGCAATATAGGGGCTATATACTCCAGCCACTGGGTATCACTATCTATGATTAGCAGGGTAATAAATGTTTCTCTTTCCATTGGGTATAAAATTCCGGATTGTATAGGCAAAGGGTGCCTTCTTTCAAGTGGGTGAATACCTGTACCGTCTCTCCTGTACAAACTAACTCTTTTTGCTGGTTATAGATTCTATATTGAAAAACCAATTTGGCGGCTGAGGTATCCATATAGTGTGCCTCTATCCTAAGAAGTTCTCCATAGCGTACCATTTTCTTATGTTCGCATACACTCTTTACAATAGGGGTTGCAAAACCATGTCGCTCTACCTCCAAATAGGAAATACCATATTTCCTACCGAAAGCCTCTCGTCCTTCTTCAAAGTATTTGATATAATTGCCATGCCATACAATCCCTAGCGGATCCGTCTCGCTAAAGCGCACCCTAAGTTCTACGGTTTCGCTTAGGGAAGTAGGCTTATAGATTTCTTTTTGTCTTGTCATACATTATAGAAATTACCATACAAAGAATAAAAAACAACAAAAGAAGCCCTACCTTACCCGATATAGCCGAGAGGTTACTTCCTCTGAGGAGTATCTCATAAAAAGCCTGTAACCCCCAATTCATAGGAGAGAGCTTGGCGACCATTTGCATAAAGGGCGGCATCACAAAAACAGGAATCCATACCCCTCCAATGGCAGCCAAGATTACAGTAAGCGTAGCCCCCAAAGGTGCCGACTGCTCTTGTGTATGGCAGAGGGTTCCCAAAAGTACCCCTAAGCCAATGGCAGCCATAGAGGAAGCAACAGCCACCACAAGTAACCCTAATACACGACCGCCAATCTCCAAAGCGGGCAAGCCTATAAGCGGAAAAAGGTATAAGCCCATAAGTACCATAAGAACAAACTGCAAAATACCTATGGCTAAAAATACTATAATCTTAGATACAAGCAATTCTCCATAAGAAAGAGGCGAAGTCAAAAGACGTATATTTGTCCCTTGTGTCTTTTCTCTTACGATATTAGCCGAAAGAGGAATGGTGATAAAAAAGATAGCAAAGAGTGCCCATGCAGGCACATTGTGCTGTACCGAATTAGGAATCTGTGCCGTAGAGGTAGGATTGATCTCCGCAAAAGTAACGAGACTTCTTTCTGAGGAAAAAGGTAATTGCTTCCCTTCACCTAATTCCTTCTCAAAAGCAGTGTAGATAAAACGGTTCTCTACCTGATACATCATCTTATCTATATGAGTTTTGACCGTTTCCTTAAAGGAGAGTGGCAAAGTAGGATCAAAGTAAATACGTATCTCCTTGGTTTCAAATGGTTTAAGAGAATCTTCAGCGGGGGTCTCCTCCATAAAAGCACTTAGTATCCTATCTACCTTTTGCTTTACTTCTCGCTCAAGGTCTTCGGAGAGGTGCTCAGGGAGCACTATAGCCATGGGGAATTTTCCTTCACGTATCATACGCTTAGCCTTCGTCTCGTTAAGGTTTCTGATGGCATCATCGGAGAGAATCATAAAGAAGCCACTCTTTTCGATACTTGTCCGTATATGTTCGCCTATTGTTCCATGATCATTATCTACCAATATAATAGTGGTTTTCTGCTCCGAGATATTGCGAAAAGCACCATCCTGCAACAGGGTAACGGTAATAACTAAGATAAGAGGCATTACAAACAGAATAATAAGCCCTCCTAAGTCCCTGCTTATAAGCAGTATTTCCTTATAGATAGAAGCAAAAAACTTATTCATAAGCCATATCTTGAGAAGTGAGACGAACAAATACCTCCTCTAGGTTTTGGGCTTTGAGATCCGTTATAAGCCCTTGAGGCGTATTTTCACAAAGCAATGTACCTCTGTCTAAAATAAGCACTCTGTGGCAGAAATCCTGTGCCTCTTGCATATGGTGTGAGGTATATAGAACAGACATACCCTGTTCATTAAGTTCTTTTAAGTAGTCTATGATGATATGTTTGGAACTCACATCTACCCCTACGGTAGGCTCGTCCAAAAAAAGTACTTCAGGGGTATGGAGAATCCCTGCCAAAAGGTTGATACGCCGCTTCATACCACCAGAAAAGTATTTTATCTTCTTATCAGCGACCTCCCAAAGACCAACACGCTTAAGTGCTTGGGTTATCCTATCATGCACTTCCCTCCCCCTAAGCCCATATAGGCTGGCAAAATAGTGAAGGTTTTCCTTTGCTGTAAGAGTTGGGTATAGGGCATATTCCTGAGGAACAACCCCTATTTTATAACGAATCTGTTGGGCTTGTCCCTTATAAGATAAGCCGCATATAGTAAAGTGTCCTGCAGTAGGCTGGAATCCTCCCATGAGAATAGACATCAGTGTTGTCTTTCCTGCACCATTGGTACCCAAAACACCAAATACTTCTCCTTTTTGTATAGAGAAAGAAAGGTCTTTCAGTGCAAAATCCTCTGATTCCTTATATTTCTTATACAGATGGGTTACTTCTACCACTTTTTCTATCATATCGCTGAGAAGTTTTTAAGTTCTTCCACAGAAATTCCAAATATTTCTGCATATTTTCTCAATGTCTTCTCTGACAAACGAGCAAATACCTTAGGCTTAGCATGCCTTTTGATAATCCACTGCCATTTGTTCATATAACTGGCCAAGGTAGCCCAATCCATTCGTTCACGTATCATATAATACACTATGGGACTTTGCTTACCTGCTTGTATCTGAGCTTTTGCCTCTTGTATTTGCTCCTGTAAAAGACCAAAAGAAGCTTCCAAGGCGATATTCTTCACCTCCCAGCCTTCACTTAGGGCTGTGGTATATTTTCCCTGAGCATCTGTTACATAACAAAGCTCTTTCATACCATCTAAGGCACCTTTTTCTTGAGGAAGTTCGTTTTCTTTCATCAGTCGTTTTCTTTGATAAAAAGGTTCATTTGCGCTGTTGCCAACAGGTGATGTTGGTAATAAGTGGCACAATCCATCGCACAGATACTATACTCCTTATCATCATAACGTGAGAGTAGTGTGGCTTCTGTACGAATAGTTTGTGTAATTTGTGGCAGGTCAAATATTTCAGCCTTTTTTATGGCACTTATGTAGCCTATAACATGCTTGGAGCCTTCGTCATTCTTATCAAAGAAAAATTGCCCGACAATAGCCGAGCAGGTTTGTGCCATATTCTCTATCAATCCCGATTCGGTGAAGTGTCCCTCATACAAGAAGATACAATCTTCCTTGATCTGAAAACAAGTAACAATACTTATATCATTGATAAGGGTGATGGTATCCACCATTTGCATAGGTGGGCGATGGGGTAGGTATTTAAGAATAGAGGGGTGCATTGTCAATACTGTTCTAATACTTGGATACGCTTTTCTATAGGTGGGTGGGTAGCGAAAAGAGAGAAAAAGCCTTCAGCCTCGTAGTCAATAAAGAGCTGTTTTACCTCGTCATTATCAATCTCCTCAATAGTGGAATGTCCCGATATCTTCCTCAGGGCACTTGCCAAAGCCATAGAGTTACGAGTAAGTTCCACCGCTCCTGCATCGGCCATATACTCCCGTGAGCGAGAGAGCGCCAGCTTAAAAAGAATAGAAAGGAAATAGATAGCCCCTGCCACTAAAAGAATAATAAGCAAAAGCATGGTTCCACCGCCCTTGTCATTCTTGCGATTACGAGAGGAAAACATCTTCCCCCCTCCGTTTAAGAGCATTCGCAAGGCCAAATCGGCTATGGTGGCAAAGATACCGACAAACACAATAGTGACTATCAGTAGGCGCACATCACGATTGCGGATATGCGTCAGTTCGTGAGCGATCACTCCCTCTAATTCCTCGTCATTGAGCCTATTGATAATCCCACGTGTAAGGGTAACAGCAAAAGTTTTTTCATTGATCCCCGAAGCAAAAGCATTCAGCGCATCACTCTCTATGATATAGAGCTTAGGCATGGGCATTCCTACCGACATACATAGGTTTTCCGTCAGGTTATACACCCGCTTGTTATTCCTACGCTTCAAAGGCTCCGAATGAGTAGCCATTTGGATCATCTGGGTATGGAAGAAGTAAGAGATAACAAACCATATACCCACTCCCGCCAGTACTATAGGAACTACTGAAAGGAATTGCGTATTGGTTTGTTCTATATCTTCGTCAGAGAGCACATACAATACCACATATACCCCTACCAAGATAAGTAAGGGGAACGCTAATAAGAACAACACCGACTTGGTATTATTTCTCGCTATTTGTTGTTGTATTCCGAGGTACTGCATTCTTTATTTTGTTATAAAAGTAAAAGAAAATGACCAATAACCATAACGAATCCTTTCCTTTTTAGAGCCTTTCGAAAAGTCATATATGCTATTACATATATGTTTCTATAATCTTTTTTGCTTAGTATTTCCTCTCTACGAAAAAGAAATCTCTGGTGCCTTGTCCAATTGTTTGCGTTGTTCAGTACCTAAATCAAAGAAAGGCTGAGGAGTCATATGCTTAAACCCTGCTACAATATTGGTAGGAATGGATTGGATAGCCGTATTGAGTTCCTTAGTAGTTGAATTGAAATAACGACGTACAGAGGCCAATTTGTTCTCTATATCTGCTATCTCTTCTTGTAAGTGCATGAAGTTGGTATTGGCCTTAAGTTCTGGATAAGCCTCTACTTGTATATTGAAAGCTCCCATAGCTGAAGAGAGTTCCTTTTCAGCTTCTATCTTATCATTCACACTTGTAGCACTGAGCGCTCGAGAACGTGCTTGTGTAATTTTGGTAAGTACCTCCGATTCATGATTCATATATCCCTTTACAGCTGCTACCAACTGAGGAATAAGGTCATGGCGCTGCTTGAGTTGTACATCTATATCGGCAAAAGCATTTTCTCGGTTATTAGCCAAGGCTACTAATTTGTTATTGGCACTGATGTACCAAAGTACTACCACCACTACAAGGGCAATAACAATAATAAGTCCAGTCATGATATAAACATTTAAAATTAGCGCAAAAGTAATTAAAAAAAATGAATATTCCTATTTATTAACGCCAATCAATAGTTAAAATAAAGAACCATTAAACCTTCTAAGACGCAATAAATTGCGTCTTAACTAATTAAGAATATTTTTTAACTCAAAAGCTGATAAGCTACAAAAGCTGAGAGATACGCAAAACCTGTCATGAAAACCCATTGCAAAATCGCCCAACTCCAGCTATTGGTTTCCTTGCGTACAATGGCAAAGGTACTGATACACTGCATAGCGGAGGCAAAAAATAGTAGGATAGAGACCCCCGTGGCCAAATTAAAGACAGGGGTACCGTCGGGGCGCATCTCCTGTTGCAAGCGGGTAACTACAGTACGCTGCTCGGCTTCCCCTTCCTCTACATCTACCTCTCCCAAACTATAGATAGTAGCCAAGGTACTTACAAAGGTCTCTCGTGCAGCAAAAGAACCTAATACAGCAATACTTATTTTCCAATCATATCCTAAGGGACGAAACACAGGTTCTACAAATTTCCCCATATTTCCCAAAAGGGAATTTTCCGTACGGTAGCTCAAAAGGTAATGTTCCTTCTCGTCCTCATCCCAACCATATTGGGTCGCCAGCTGCTCGGTATGTACCTCTGCATTGCGGTACTTTTCACTTAGCCCATGGGTCTGTAAGAACCAGATGAGTACCGTCATGAAGAATATAATCTTCCCTGCACTGAGAACAAAGGCTTTAGACTTATCATATACTGTCAGTAGCACATTGCGTGCCAAAGGTACTTTGTAGGTGGGCATCTCTACAATAAAGTGTGTTTGGAAAGCATGCTTCAGCACCAAGAACTTACTGAGAAGCCAAGCAGAGAAAATGGCCATAAATACACCAAACATATAGAGCAAGAAAAGCGCTACAGCCTGATTGTTAAAGAAGAAGTAATTTCCCTCTGGAATCACCAGCTTTATCATGATCAGATAAATAGGGAGTCGCGCTGAACAGGTGATAAAGGGAGTTACCAAAATGGCAATCAAGCGCTCACGCCAACTCTCAATAGTACGAGTAGCCATTACCGCAGGTATGGCACAGGCTGCCCCTGAGATCAGTGGAATGGTTCCCTTCCCATTAAGCCCAAAAGGACGCATAATCCTATCCATAAGGAAGACGACCCTACTCATATAGCCACTTTCCTCAAGTAGGGAAATAAAGAAAAAGAGCAATGCTATCTGGGGAACAAAGGAAACCACAGCAGTAAGCCCCGGTATCACCCCATCTACTAGGAGGGAGGTGAGGGAGCCTTCGGGCAGTACATTACCTATCCAGTTGCCTACCCAGCCCAAAGCGCTTTCTATCCAGCCTTTGGGGTATTCACTCACATAGAAAATTACTTGAAAAATCAGTAGTAAAATAGTCATAAAGATCACATACCCCCATACCTTATGCAGAAGGATTTTATCCAAAAGGGCACGGGTTCCCACAGCAGTTACTTTATAAGTATCCTTGAGAGCATGGTTTATAGCCTGATAGCGAAATATCGTCTCTCGCTGCTGCATTTTTTTGATTTCAGCCTCTGTCTTTATATGCTCTTTCTGAATCTCAACTTTGCGCAGCGCTCCGATCACCTCAAAGTTTTGAGAGATGACCATCCAGAGTTTGCCTAATTCTTCATTAGGGAATTTCTCTTGGAGTATCTTAAAATAAGTAGGATCTATACGGTTGATATCTACAACCTTGTCCAAGGGGAGTTTTTTGTAGTTGACAATCAACTCTTTTAGCTCCTCTATACCTGTTTTCTGTCGGGTACTGATAAGAGCTATTCGTGTATGGAGTGCCTCCTCCAAGGCAGGAATATCTATGGTAATGCCTCGCGGTTTCATCCGATCGGCCATATTGATAGCCAAGATCATAGGTATACCAAAGTCCTTTATCTGGGTATAGAGATAGAGGTTTTGCTTGAGGTTTTCCACATCAGCCACCAATACCACCACATCGGGAAAGTCTATATCATCTTTGTCCAAGAGACAACTTACAGCCACTTTCTCATCCATGGAATTAGGATTGGTACTATAGGTGCCTGGCAGGTCATATATCCTTGCATTGATAGTTTGGGAGAGTTTGCAAAAGCCTACTTTCTTATCCACAGTAACCCCTGGGTAGTTTCCTACATGTTGGTTCATACCCGTTAGCAGGTTGAAGATAGAGGATTTCCCTACATTGGGGTTTCCTATCAGCGCCACTTTTATCTCATGCTTGCTCATCGGAATCAGAATTAAAGAGTTCTACCTCAATATATTGTGCCATCTCTCGGCGAATAGCCATATGAGTATCATTGATAATCAGATAGAGAGGATCCCCCAAGGGCGCTATCTCCACCAGCTCTACAGTATTGCCGGGGAGGCACCCCAATTCCAACAGCTTCATAGGTAACTGTTCGGTAACTACTTCCTTGATCAGGCATTTATCCCCACGCTTAAGGTCATTGATGGTAAGTGTCATTTTTATTTATACTTAATTTAAGGAGGCAAAGATACTATTTTTTTTCCTAAATATGAAAATTTTATTTACTTTTGTCCTCTATAAGCAAAGACTAAAGCCTATGAAAAATTATCTCTTACGTTCGATAGTATTGGTACAACTCACTTCAATTGCTATCGTTGGTTTACTTGTTTTTATAACCCAATTCATCAATAATAAGGTCTATCTGTATGGGTATGAACCTGCTGAAGAATTCTTAAAAATCGTACTAGCTCCCTTTTATACGCTTACCGATAACAGCCAGTATGGCAACTCTTTCTTCCTATTGTTACATTCGCTTTGCTATTTCTTGTTTTTCTCTATGGTAGTGGGAAATATCATAGGGGTTATTTGGTATTATATCAAGAAGAAAGCACTCAAACTCTTGCCTTGGATGAAGGATCTTCTATTGGGAGAGGTTATTTTCATAGGTTTATTAGTGATCAATTATCTTATCATCTATCTAACGAATCATTTTTCCTTTGAATTAGAAAAAGACACCTCCTTACCTATGTTTCTAGCTGCCTTTGCGGGGTTCCTTCCCGTTTTCCTTTTAGGCCGATGGCTTTGGCGACGTGGTATTCGGCTACTGGGTGGGGTGGTTTTTGCCGTTTGTGGTATCACCCTTGCCTTTGTAATGGGCATTAGTATCTATGCCTATCATAAACAGCCAAAAGAACTGAATTTTGGAGGGTATTCCTATATCAACAAAGATTATCACCCTGAGCTTATGGTAGAAACCGACTCTTATGTACATTACTATGAAGAAGAAGCTATAGAAGAAACCCCTGAGGAAGAGGAAGAACCTTGTATTACCTATCGAATTGAAGAAGAAACCAAAGGAACCTACAATCCGCTTGCTTTTAAGGCTGACCAAGAGGATTATATGGAATGGGACAAGGCTGATGAGTTTTACAAGTGGGATTCTGACAAATTCGGTCGTGATTTCTTTACAAAATTATTCGACCAAATGAAATCTGTACTTGGTTTAGAAGAAATCTCCCGTGAGATAGACCGTAGTAAAGAAAGTAAAGATGCCCAAGAAAAAAACCTATATAATTTTACAAAGGAACTCGGCAAAGACTCTTATATGCTCTCCTCTTTTTGGAAGCAGCTAGGTACTTTTACCTTAGAAAATATGGATCAAAATCAGCTGCTCCGTTATAGTACTAGAGCGCGTTACCTACTTAAGGTGTATTATCTGGATAAGAACAATGTCTCTTTATACAAAGACATCTACCGAGTGATGGAGCAAACCGAGAAAGAAGAGCCTGTTTCAGGGGGGTATAGTGAGAAATGGATGCTAGAAAACCAACTAAGGGGACTGGTAAGGATATATACTCAGCACAACCTCTCTGAGGAACTCCGCCGAGATCTGAACAATAGTGATATAGAAGATACAGCAATACGCTGGGCATATTCCTTTTGGGCACGCCGATATAAGGAGAAAAATATCCCTATTACCCTGCGTATTCTCTTTGATGTCAATTCTTATGTAAAAGAAAAATATCCTGAGAAATATGATAAGGCAGCTACTCTGTATATTTTTTAAAACAGAACAAATGGCGTCTCTACCATAAATAGAGACGCCATTTATTATGTATTAGCTATTTTGTTATAGGTTATAACATAGTTTTTATTTTCTCCAAAGCCTCAGCGATACCTTCAGGTTTTTTACCGCCTGCGGTAGCGAAGAAAGGCTGACCACCGCCGCCACCTTGGATACATTTGCCCAATTCGCGTACGATTTTGCCTGCATCTAAGCCTTTGTTCTTAGCCAATTCCTTATTGATATAACATAGGAGCAACGCCTTACCATCTTCTTGTGCAGCTCCAAAGAGAATCACTGCATCCTTGACTTCTTCACCAAGCATAAAGGCTAAATCCTTGAGGGTAGCCATATCCAAATCCAAGCGCTTAGTAAGACATTGTACATCACCAACGGGAACAAATTCTCCCTTGAGTTCGCCCTTAAGCTGTTTGGCTTGCTCTCTCTTGAGTTGTTCCAACTCCTTATGTAGGCGTGCATTTTCCTCTTGTAGATTAACAATTGACTTGATAGGATCTTGAGGATTCTTAAGGGAAGACTTAATCTCTTCCAAGAGTTTCTCTTGTAACAAGAAGTGCTTGAGGGCACCCGCATTGGTAATGGCTTCTATACGGCGTACTCCTGCGGCTACTGCGCCTTCAGAAACAATCTTGAAGAACCAGATGTCTCCTGTATTCTTTACGTGAGTACCTCCACATAGTTCCCTACTCTCACCAAACTGTATCATACGTACCTTCTCTCCATATTTCTCTCCAAAGAGTGCCATAGCGCCTGCTTCCAAAGCCTGTTGGATAGGAATATTGCGATGCTCCTGAAGCGGAATTTTATCAAGAATGCGTTTGTTCACTATTCGCTCTACCTCAGTGAGTTCTTCCGGAGTAAGCTTAGCGAAGTGAGAAAAGTCAAAGCGCAAAGCCTCTGGTGATACATGTGAACCTTTTTGCTCCACATGAGTACCCAAGACTTCTCTTAGAGCCTGATGCAATAGGTGAGTAGCACTGTGGTTAGATTGTGCCAAGGTACGACCTATAGGGTGCACTTCCGCCTTGAACGGATCGGTAAGGTTTTCGGGCAGATGTTCCGCCAAGTGGATAATAAGGTTGTTCTCCTTCTTCGTATCTATAATATAAGTGATTTCTCCATTGGCCGACTGTAGGGTACCTCGGTCTCCTACTTGTCCTCCTCCTTCAGGATAGAAAGGAGTGGTGTTGAACACCAATTGGTAAAGGGTACCGTCCTTTTGGCTTTCTACCTTACGGTATTTGACCAAGCGTACTACTGCCTCCAGTGTATCATATCCGATAAACTCTTCTTCTTCGTCATCACGAAGTACTACCCAGTCACCTGCTTTCACTTGAGCCGCTGCACGAGAGCGTTCTTTCTGCTTTTGGAGATGCTCCTCAAAAGAAGCTTCGTCCAAGGTCATACCTCGTTCTGAAAGGATAAGGGCTGTAAGGTCTTTGGGAAAACCATAAGTATCATAGAGTTCAAAAGCCTTACTACCTGAGAGTTGCTTATCAGCAGTATTCTGTATCATCACATCGAGCATAAGTAGCCCTTGTTCTAAGGTACGTAAGAAAGAGGCTTCTTCTTCCTTAATCACACTCACAATCAAGAGGAACTCTTTTTCTAGCTCAGGGAAAGTACCCCCCATTTGCTTAGCCAAAGTTTCTACCAACTTATAGATGAATGGCTCTTTCTGTCCTAAGAAAGTAAATCCGTAACGAATAGCACGGCGCAAGATACGACGAATCACATAACCCGCTCCATTGTTGGAAGGTAATTGCCCATCAGCTATAGCAAAGGCGACCGCCCTAATGTGGTCGGAAATTACACGTATCGCCACATTGATCTGTTCTTGTTCGGGGGTTACTTGTATACCATTGGTGTAGCGAGTTTTGGTAATCTCTTCCACCTTGTGGATTAGGGGGGTAAAAACGTCCGTATCATAGTTGGACTGCTTGCCTTGCAGCACCATACAAAGGCGCTCAAAGCCCATACCGGTATCCACATTCTGTGCAGGAAGTTTCTCCAAGGAACCATCGGCCTTACGATTGAACTCCATAAAGACGTTGTTCCAAATCTCAATCACCTGAGGGTGATCATTATTAACCAAATCACGACCCGCTTTCTTGGCTTTTTCTTCATCGGAACGAATATCCACATGTATTTCTGAGCAAGGACCACAAGGACCTTGATCACCCATTTCCCAGAAGTTGTCCTTTTTGTTTCCTAAGAGGATATGATCTTCTGCAACACGCTCTTTCCAAATATCATAAGCCTCTTGGTCAAAAGGCACCCCTTCCTCAGGACTTCCTTCAAAGACAGTTACATATAGGTTTTCCTTAGGAATCTTATACACTTCGGTGAGTAACTCCCATGCCCAGCTAATAGCTTCCCTCTTGAAGTAGTCGCCAAAAGACCAGTTGCCTAGCATCTCGAACATGGTATGGTGATAGGTATCACGTCCTACTTCTTCCAAGTCATTATGTTTCCCCGACACACGGAGGCACTTTTGGGTATCTACTACTCGTTTCTGCTTAGGCTTAGCATTTCCTAAGAAAAATTCCTTGAACTGGTTCATCCCTGCATTGGTGAACATCAGGGTTGGGTCGTTCTTAATCACCATAGGAGCAGAGGGTACTATGGTGTGTCCCTTGCTCTCAAAAAATTTTAGAAATAACGCTCTTATCTCTTGTGAGGTCATATGTTTATTTAGTTATTAGTGGTTAGTGGTTAGTTATTAGCTTCCACTAACTCAAATTTATAAAATTCAAAATTTTTCATATTGTACCTTTACCTGTGGAGGAGCAAAGGATTGTAGTATCTCTACTTGTTTGTTCGTCAGCCAAAGGTGAGAAGGAATACTTTCTTCTTTGGCAAGTAGATTGTTTTGGGAGAGGATACGCTCTGTCTGCTTAGCTACTGCTTGAGCGGAGTCCATAATACGCACATTCTCTGGAAGAATCTCCGAAATAAGAGAAGTGAGGTATGGATAATGGGTACAGCCCAATACAAGGTAATCCATCCCCTCAGCTACCATAGGACGGAGATATTGCTCTAGAAGGGCAAACATCTCAGGTGTATTTATTTTCCCTTCCTCTATGAGCGGTACCAGACCTATCCCCTCCTGCTTGAGTACACGTACTCCCCCATCAAGCAAGTGCTGACAGGTATTGGCAAAGAAAGTACTCCTTAGCGTACTCTGTGTCGCCAATACCCCGATTGTCTTGGTCTGGCTATAGAGTCCCGCAGGCTTAATAGCGGGTTCTATCCCTATAAAGGGCACCTTGTACTTAGCCCTAAGATGGGCTATGGCATTGGTAGTGGCTGTATTACAGGCTACAATAATGAGTTTGCTATGATGATCCAGTAGGTACTCTGTATTCTTCTCACAAAGAGCTATAATCTCCTCCGTAGATTTCTCTCCATAAGGAGCATTGAGACTATCGGCCAAGAACAATGTACTCTCATGAGGGAGCTGGCGCACCACCTCCTTCCAGATAGTAGTACCACCTACTCCTGAATCAAACAAACCAATAGGACTTGTCAATGATTAAT
>NZ_CALHGG010000123.1 GCF_938029845.1 uncultured Capnocytophaga sp. | reverse complement strand
AGTTCGCCCTCTCAGGAGAAATTCTTTCTATAGATTGGGACGAATAATTTTTTTATATAAAGTTTTTTTTATATCTTTGCCTTTTAATAAAAAACAACTTTTCTTATGGAAAGAAATATAGGAAAGAAAGATAAGCAAATACGCTTATTATTTGTACTCGTAGTAGCTATCTTAGGGGAACTTAAAATTATCACCAATGATACAGTAGCCTCCGTATTGGCAGTTATTTCTATTGCCTTTATTGTTACTATCCTGCTGAACTTCTCCCCTATTTATAGAGTGTTTGGATTCAGTACTTACAAGAAAGATTAGTCTGAAATAACAAGTCAATTAGCAAATTAGCCAATGAGCTAATTTGCTAATTTACAAACGAATATACTGTGTCCTTTTCCTAGGTTGTCATATACTTTTTCTATGGTGAGTCCTGCTTGTTCTGTGCAGCGAATCATATCTTGGGAGTAGTACATCTTACTATTACCATTGGCCATCACGGAGAAATAAAGACTAATCTGGGTAAGGCAATAAGCTCCTGTCTCATGTTTTTGCCTATCCCAATAACTCTCTAATATATAGAGACGTGTATGGTTATCCATTGCTTTGGCAGCACGAGAAAGAATATTAGTTACCTGCTCTGGGGAAAAGCAATCCAAAAACTGACTCATCCATATCACATCAAAGCCTTGAGGGAATACTCCTTGTTCATCCAAGAGATTCGCTGGATATTCCTTAATTCGCTCGGCGCCTGTCTTCCCTTCAGTGGCTTTTCGCATGAGGCCAAGCTGCTGGGGCAAGTCCATAATAGTAACCTCTACCTCTGGGTCATACCCTACACATTGTAAAGCCCAGCGTCCTGTATTACCCCCTACATCCAAAAGTTTTCTCACGGGAGTTGCAAAGACAATCTCCAAAGCTTCCTGAAAGGAATTATCTGAATAATAATGATCAAATGCGAACCATTTCTCTTGCGCTTCCTTGGGTAGTTGTGAGAGACCTTCGTAGATTGTTGGCCAGTTGCCAAATACTTTTAATCCCTCTGGCTTGCCTTCCTTGAGAGTTTCTTCCATATAGAATAACCCTTGGTAACACACCTGGTGAATAAACTCCATATTGACACGTACCGCATCATCCTTGAGGAGAAACCAGCCTGCTTTGGTCAGCTCAAAACGCTCCCCTTTTACAATAACAGTACCAATAGAAAGCGATGCCTCGAGAAGCACCTGTACAGCATAGGGAGAGAGGCGAGTATGTTCGGTTATCTCCGCTTGGGTAAGCCCCTCAGGGTGATCAAATAGGAGATCCAAAATTCCAAACTTCACCATAAGACGTGATACTTGAAAGACTACAGGAGCAAAAGCTATTTCATGCGCCAGGTGTTGTGCTTGGCTCGCTGAAAGCTGCTCTTGAGTATATTGCTTGGCAACAAGCGGGGTCATTTTCATAAGGTTACATTTATGAGGTAAGTTTTTCCGAGCAAAAGTACATATTTTTTCAGAAGCTACCAAATTTAATTTGACAATTGACTAATTTGACAATTGACTTATAAAGATTATTAGCTAATTAACTAATTATCAAATCATTTATTCTTCTTTTAGAAAAAATTCAATTTTATCTTTCACAATTACAAATTATTTACTACCTTTGCGCTTTATTTAGTACTCTCTCTCTCTATAAGAGAGATAAGCATTATATTTTAGAGAACAGCAACAGCATAGCTACTTAATTTTAGCAGCTAAACAAAATATTTAATAAGTTAAAAATATATAATAATATTGATTAATTTGTTAAATTGCATGTTGTTGTGAAAAATTGTTTGCTCAATATCAAAAAAAGCTGTACTTTAGCCCCGAATTTTCAAAGATTATAAATATAAATTAAATTTCAAACGTATGAAAAGAATTAAAATTTCATTAGCGTCCTTAGCATTGATAGCTACTGTAAGTTCTGTGCAAGCGCAAGATGAAAACAACAAGTGGTCAGTAGGGTTTGGAGTAAACACTGTTGATATCCGTACTCCTAATGATTTTGGTAAATTCCTTAAAGACTGGGGTGGACCACGTGACTTGAATGTGCTTCCTGCAGTTACTAAACTTTCTGTAGCACGCTACATTGGTGCTGGCTTCTCTGCTGAAGTAGACGGTTCCATGAACAGAATCAAGACAGGTTACAAAGGTGTAGACCAAGATGAATCTTTCTGGAATGTAAACCTACAAGCTAAGTATGCACTCAGAAGATTGTTCACTACTGAATCTGGATGGTTTGACCCATACCTTAAATTAGGTGGAGGTTATACTTCTTACAAGAGTGAATACTCTAAAGAAGATGGTGCTGTAAAACTTCTTGCTGGTGGTGGTATCAACTTCTGGTTCACAGATCACCTAGGTCTTAATGTACAAACTGGTTACAACCACGGTTTCCAAAAAGATGGTACCGACTATTTCCAACACTCTGCTGGTATCGTAATCAAATTTGGTGCTAAAGATACTGACAAAGATGGTATTCCTGACAAAGACGATGCTTGTCCTGAAGTAGCTGGTCCTAAAGAATTCAATGGATGTCCTGATACTGATGGTGATGGTATTCCTGATAAAGACGATGCTTGTCCAGATGTAGCTGGTCTTAAAGAATTCAACGGATGTCCTGATACTGATGGTGACGGTATCGCTGACAAAGACGATGCTTGTCCTGAAGTAGCTGGTCTTAAAGAATTCAACGGATGTCCTGATACTGACAATGATGGTATTGCTGATAAAGATGACAAATGTCCAGATGTAGCTGGTCCTGCTGAAAACGGTGGATGTCCTTGGCCTGATACCGATGGCGACGGTGTACTTGACAAAGATGACCTATGTCCTAACGAAGCTGGTCCTGAAAGCAACAAAGGTTGTCCAGAACCTAACGATGATGACCAAAAACGCTTGAACCAATATGCTAAAACTATCTTGTTTGACACTGGTAAAGCATCTATCAAGTTCGAATCTGCTGAAATATTGAACCAAATCATCAACGTTCTTAAGAAATTCCCTAACAGCCGTTTCCGTATCGAAGGACACACTGATAGTACTGGTAAGAAACAAAAGAACATTGAGCTTTCTCAAAATAGAGCTGACTCTGTAAAAATATACCTCATCCAAGGAGGTATTGCTTCTGATCGCTTAGAGTCTATAGGTTATGGCCCTGAAAAACCTATCGCTTCTAATAAGACTAAGAAAGGTAGAGAGCTTAACCGTCGTGTAGAAATCAACCTAATAAAAAAATAGTTTGACACTTCTCAACAAAAAAGGTTACCCCAAAAGGGTAGCCTTTTTTATGCTCC
The DNA here is from genome assembly GCF_938029845.1 of uncultured Capnocytophaga sp. GTDB lineage: Bacteria > Bacteroidota > Bacteroidia > Flavobacteriales > Flavobacteriaceae > Capnocytophaga. Next base: position 12,833 of record NZ_CALHGG010000123.1, on the reverse strand, counting down.
TATGTATACCTAATATTATATGTTTTTACACTCTTATAGGAAAAATTCCTACGAAAATATTTCCTTTTTTGAGAAAAAAAACCTATCTTTGCGTTACTTTTTTATCATTTTCATTTATGAAAAAATATTTTTTTACTTTCGGTGCCTTGCTATTGTCCTCCACTGTGGCTATGGCGCAAAAAATCAACTTTGAAGAATACGACTTGCCTAATGGGCTTCACGTAATCTTGCATCAGGACAACTCCGCTCCTGTGGTTACCACCACTGTTATGTATCACGTAGGAGCCAAAGATGACCTTCCTGGCAAATCAGGCTTCGCCCACTTCTTCGAGCACCTGCTCTTTGAGGGAACTAAGAATATCCCAAGAAGCCGTTGGTTTGACATTGTTTCTTCCCACGGGGGCGACAATAATGCCTTTACCGATGTGGATAAAACCTACTACTACGAGACCCTCCCCTCCAACAGCCTACAACTTGCGCTCTGGATGGAAGCCGAACGTATGTTACACCCTGTAATCAACCAAATTGGGGTAGATACTCAAAAAGAAGTTGTTAAGGAAGAAAAACGAGAAGGTACCGACAATGTGCCTTACGGAAAGATCATCTACATGCCTGTAGTGCAGAACCACCTCTTCGATAAGCACCCCTACAAGCACCCAACCATTGGTAGCATGGAGGATTTGAACTCAGCTAAGCTTGAAGACTTTATTCACTACAATCAGCGCTACTACAATCCTAACAACGCCGTATTGGTAGTAGCGGGAGACTTCCAAAAAGAGCAGGCAAAAAGCTGGATAGAAACTTACTTTGGTCCTATCCAAAACCATGTAGCCAAGCCTGTACGTAACTACACTATGGATGCTCCTATCACCCAGACCAAAAAAGTAACTGACTACGATGCCAATATCACTGCCCCTGCTAAAGTATTAGCTTGGCGTACTCCTAAAATGACTGAGCAAGACGCTCGTGTTATGGACTTTATTCAAGCCATTCTTGCCAATGGAGAAAGTTCTCGCCTCTACAAGAAAATGGTTGAACAGAAAAAAGAGGTACTCCAATTCATCTCCTATACTTGTAACTACGAAGACACTGGTATTCTTATGATTGCTGCTGTAGCTCAAGACGCTCCTTTGGAACAACTTACCAAGGATATGGACGAGGAAATCACTCGCTTACAGAATGAGCTTATCTCCGAAAAGGAATACGAAAAACTACTGAACCTCTTCGAAACTACTTATGTAGCTACTAACTCCAATGTACAAGGTATTGCCTACTCCCTAGCTATGGACTATACCTTCTTCAAGGATACCAACCTTATCAACAAGGAATTGGATCTTTACCGTAAGGTAACTCGCGAAGACATTCGCCGTGTAGCCAAAAAGTACCTCAATGCTAACCAACGTTTGGAGATAGATTATCTCCCTGAAAAAAAGTCCAACTAAAAAAACACTTCCATGAAAAAAATATTACTCTCAAGCATCGCCTTGCTTGCCCCTCTTTTCTTGTCTGCTCAGATTGATCGAGACAAGATGCCTGAACCTACCCAATTGCCATCCTTTACTTTGGGAGATCCCTATATCAAGAAGCTACCCAATGGCCTTACTCTCATGGTTGTGGAAGACCATAAGCTCCCCCATGTTTCGGTAAGTCTTTCTCTTGATCGCCCTCCTATCGATGAGACTCAGAAACCAGGGATGTACTATCTTACCTCCGAACTTATGGGGGGTGGTTCCAAAACTATCTCGAAAGAGGCCTTCATAGAGGAAACTGATCGCTTAGGAGCCACTGTATATATCACTGTAGATGGGGGTTCTACCTACTCACTTACCCGTTATTTCCCTAGAGTATTGGAGCTTTTCGCTGATGCAGCTCTACACCCTAACTTCACTCAAGAAGAATTGGACAAAGCTCGTGACAAAGCTATCGCTTCTCTTAAAGCAGATGAAAACAGCGCTCAGAGTATCATATATCGCCTTAACAGTGCCCTTACTTATGGTAAAAACCACCCTTACGGAAGTTTCTATACCGAAGAATCGCTAAAGAATATCACCCTAAATGATATTGATAACTTCTACAAAACCTACTTCTCTCCTTCCAGTGCTTATATGGTAGTAGTAGGAGATGTGAATACTGCGGAAGTAGAAAAATTGGTTATGAAAGACTTCCATGACTGGCTTCCTGCTACCCCATTACAATTAAGTACACCTACCCCTCGTGATGTACAATACACCCAAGTGAATCTAGTGGATGTGCCTACAGCAGTACAAACCGAAATCAGTGCTTTCAACCTCTACCCACTTAAGATGAGTGATAAGGACTATTTCACAGTAAGAGTGCTCAACCAAATCCTCGGAGGTGACTATGGTAGCTATATCAATATCAATTTGCGTGAAAAACATGGATATACCTATGGTGCACGTTCTTACATGGGTACTAACCGCTTCACTTTGGCCAACTTCTTTGTATCAGTAAGGGTACGTAACGAAGTAGCTGCCAAGTCTGTAGTGGAAATTCTTAAGGAAATCAAACGTATCCAAACAGAAAATGTAAGCGAGCAGAAACTCAAAGAAGTGAAAGGACAACTTATCGGTAGCTTTGTAATGTCTACTCAATATCCTTCTACTATAGCTGACCTTGCTGTAACTCGTGAGATTCAGAAGCTTCCTGCTGACTTTTATAGTAACTATATCAAAAATATAGAAGCTGTAACTGTTGCCGATGTAAAACGTGCAGCTAACAAGTATATCAAATACAACAATCTACGTTTTATCATTGTAGGAAAAGCTGATGAGTTTATCAATGAATTGAAAGGGCTCAAACACAATGGAAAACCACTTCCTGTGTTCTACTATGACAAATATGCTAATAAAATAAAATAATAGTGACCAGTAACTAATGACAAGTGACTAATGACTAATCCTTTTTATGGTATTTGTCATTAGTCACTTGTCGTTTGTCATTATTTTTGGTATATTTTTTGCTGTCATATCTCAAATCAAATCTTATACAAAATGAAATCTTTCTTTACTTTCGCACTATTAGGGCTATTGCTAACCTCTTGTGCTAGCATACAAGTAAGCTCTGACTTTGACAGCAAGGCTCCCTTTGCCCAATACAAGACCTATGCTTTCCTAAAAGAAGGTATTGACAAAGCCGAAATCTCGGATTTGGACAAAAAACGCATCCTAAGAAGTATCGAGAAACAAATGACTGAAAAAGGCTATACCCTTTCAGAAAATCCCGATATCTTCGTCAACTTCTTCACTCGTGAGCGCGAGCGCCAAGATATCTACCAGAGTGTAGGCATCGGCTGGGGCTGGGGACCTGTATGGGGTAATACCGTACAAGTAGCACCTACCACTACCGAAGGGGTACTCTTCATTGATATTATTGACGGAAAAGAAAAAGACCTCATCTGGCAAGGTAAAGGCGCAGGTATCCTCTCCGAACGCGCCAACAAAGACGAACAAGTAGATAAGTTCGTCAGCGAGATTCTTAAACAATACCCTCCAAAAGTCAATAACTAATTAGCTGATTTGTCAATTTGCTCATTAGCAAGCGCTTTCAAGTGTTAAATTTAGTTAACACTATTAGCAAAAATTTGTACAGCAACCCCCTGTTAATAACGCAACCCCTTGTTTTTAAAGGCAAAAACACGTTAAAAAAGAAGTTATCAACAAATGAAAAAAAAATAAAAAAATGCTTTTTGTCTCAAAAAAAAGTAGTAACTTGCGCCAAAATTGAACAATTAGAAAATTTTATTTAGAAATGGATATGCAAAGTTTAAAAAGACCTATGTTAGCCTCTCTTTTAGCGGCAACGTTCCTTGTGGGCTGTGGCAGTAAAAATGGTGGTGACAAAAACACTTCTAGTGCTACAGGTTGGAAAATCAATGCTAAAGAAGGTGGCTTTCAATACAACACAAATTTCAAAGAGCAAGTAACAGGACCTGGATTAGTATTCATAGAAGGAGGTACATTTACTATGGGTAAAGTACAGGACGACGTGATGCATGACTGGAACAATACGCCAAGCCAACAACACGTACAATCTTTCTATATGGATGAAACCGAGGTTACTAACAAAATGTACATGGAGTACCTCGACTGGCTCAAACAAGTATTTCCTCCTGAGGATAAAGAAGGACACTATAAGAACATCTACTTAGGTGCACTCCCTGATACACTTGTATGGAGAAGTCCTTTGAGTGCCAACGAAACCATGGTTACTGACTACTTGCGTCACCCTGCCTTTGCTAACTATCCTGTAGTGGGTGTAAGCTGGGTGCAAGCGGTACAATTCAGCTCTTGGCGTACCAACCGTGTGAATGAGTCTATCCTCGAACAAGATGGCTTTATCCAAAAAGGTTCTCGCTACCAAGTAGATGCTGAAAGTACTTTCAGTACTGATACCTATCTCAATACTCCTGAAAACTCTTATGGTAGAAAGATATCTGAGTTCGCCGGTAAGAAATCTACTAAAAAGGATGGAAGTACTACCTATGCTAAGCAAACTGAAGGTATCCTTCTTCCTGAATACCGCCTTCCTACTGAAGCAGAATGGGAATATGCGGCTAAGTCTCTCAATGGTATCCGTGAGTACAACAGTATCCGTGGACGTAAAAAATATCCTTGGGCTGGTCGCTATACTCGTAATGGAAAACGTAGTGTAATGGGTAACCAAATGGCTAATTTCAAACAAGGACAAGGGGACTACGGTGGACTAGCTGGATGGAGTGAAGATAGTGGTGATATTACCTCTGCTGTAAAAACATTTGAGCCTAATGACTTCGGTCTTTATGATATGGCTGGTAATGTAGCTGAATGGGTGGCTGATGTATACCGTCCTCGTGTAGATGACGAACTTAGTGACTTTAACTACTTCCGTGGTAACGTATATACAAAGAACAAAATCGGTGAAGATGGTAAGTTTGTCATAGTAGATGCACAAACCATTACTTATGATACTCTTAGCAACGGACGTGTATATGCTAAAAACCTACCTGGACAATTGGCAAAGGTAGCTGTAGATGAGAACGAGACTTATCTCCGTTATAACTTTACCACTGCTGATAACCGTAACTTCCGTGATGGTGACCGTGTATCCAGCAAGGAATATTCAAAACTTACTCGTGAGAGAACTGAAATAAGTTTTGATTCACTCAACGCTAGTCAAAGAGCCAATGTATCTCGCACTATGTATAACTCACCTAACCAAAAAGTTATCCCTGATGGACAAGGAGGTATCGTAAAAGTATATGACCGTTCTAACGATCGTACTACCCTTGTGGATGACGAGTCTCGCGTATTCAAAGGAGGTTCTTGGAAAGATCGTGCTTACTATATAGACCCTGCACAACGCCGTTTCCTCCCTCAGTATAGTGCTACTGACTACATTGGATTCCGCTGCGCTATGAGCCGTGTAGGTGGTAAATCTAAGAAAGGAAAAACTTCCAGAGGATAAATAAAATTTTCAATTCCATAAATAAAAAGCTGCCCTAAAAAGGCAGCTTTTTTAGTGACTTATCAATGGCAATAATGACACAACTCAAAACCAAAAAATCAAAACTTTTTACCTTTTATCTTTTACCTTTTACCTAAAAGTCGTATCTTTGTCGTTTAGAAATACACATTAAAAATACTATAAACATGAACACATCTGTAACATCCGATACTTCCAAGAAGTTCCAAAATTACATGGTAGAAACAGCTAGAAAACTCCAAAAACGCATCGTACTTCCCGAAGGTGAAGACAAACGTATCCTTTCGGCAGCGGCGAAACTTGCTGAAGACGGATTGGCTTATCTTACTATCCTTGGGGAATCAAGTCAGGTACTTTCCCGTGTGGATGAATTAGGCCTTAACTGGAACCCAGAACGTATCCAAATCATCTCTCCTAAGAAAAGTCCTAACTACGAGGCTTATTGGAAGAAACTCTACGAAATTCGCAAGGAAAAAGGCATGACTGAACAGCAAGCGCAAGAGCTGATGCTGGACGTTTCTTACTTCGGTACCATGATGGTATTCATGGGCGATGCCGACGGAATGGTATCTGGAGCGGTGAACTCCACTGCACATACTATTCGCCCCTCTTTACAGTTTGTAAAAACAAAAAAAGGCGTAAAAACAGTCTCTTCTGTATTCTTTATGATCTTGCCTGATCGTGTATTGGTATATGGTGACTGTGCTGTAGTACCTAAGCCTACTGCTGAGCAATTAGCTGAAATCGCTATCACCTCTGCCGATTCTGCCAAGGCATTCGGTATAGAGCCAAAAGTAGCTCTTCTCTCCTACTCTTCTGGTACTTCAGGAAGTGGAGAGGACGTAGATAAGGTACGTGAAGCTACCGAAATCGTAAAAGCACAACGTCCTGACCTCCTTGTAGAAGGCCCTATTCAATACGATGCTGCCGTAGATGCTACTGTAGCCAAACAGAAGATGCCAGATTCTCCTGTCGCTGGTCAAGCCAATGTACTTATCTTCCCTGACCTCAACGCGGGAAATATTACTTATAAGGCCGTACAGAGAGAAACACATTCTATCGCCATAGGCCCTATGCTACAAGGTTTGCGCAAACCAGTGAATGACCTTAGCCGTGGAGCTACTGTACCTGATATTTACAATACAGTACTTATCACAGCTATCCAAGCAGGTATGCAAGAATAATTCATTTTTTCATCATGTTACATAAAGAGAGGCTGCCCAAATGGACAGCCTCTCTTGAGTTATATAGTTTTAAAAAGATGTACTATTCTATCACTACAGATTTTATTATAGCCTTACGATCAGCTCTGTTAGCATCTTTATATGCTTGTTTTGCTGCATGAGGCACAAATATAGAGGTAAGTGTAGTTCCTGCAAAGGCATTCGATACTTGGTCTATATTGAATGCAATAGGGTTCTCTAAAACAAGTGTCTTAAGAGCCGTACAACCTACAAAGGTACGTGCTTCAAAACGTCCTACTCCCTTAGGTATAGTAATTTTCTTAAGCTTAGTACAATTAGCAAAAGCATAAGAACCAATAGAGGTTACAGTTTCTGGGATATTTATATACTGCAAACTCATACAAGCCTCAAATGTATTAGGAGCTATAGCAGTAAGTCCTTCTGGGAGTTCCACTCTTCTTAAGGCTCCACAACCATGGAAAGCAGATGCCTGAATTTCTGTTACATCATCTCCTATAATGATGGTAGAGAGTCTATCACGTAGTCCTGGCACAGAGAAAGCTCCATCGGCTATGGTAGTGACATCCCTAAGCTTAGGATCTAAGTTCATATCAATATAGGAAGTCTTAGGATTGAGCCATTTTACTAAAGTCTTTCCATCTTCGCTAAGCTGATAATCTACAGTAGCTCTAGGTGCTCCTGTTAGAGAAATTCCTGTAGAAGGCCATCCTGAAGTTGTTTTAGGTCCATAGAATATTTTGGCATCCTTATCTATAAAATAATCTCCTACTACACCATCAGAGGCTTGGGGAGCACGATTTTCAGCTAAGATCTTAGAACCATCAGCACCATTTTGACCATTCTGACCAGCAACTCCTCTTTCCCCTTGTTCTCCTCGGGCAGGCTTGTGAGTATCATTACCGTCTACCCACCAGTTGCCATTTTCACCTATATAGGGCGTAAAACCATTATTGCCATCGCGTCCATTAGCTCCTGGAATACCTCTTTCTCCTTGTTCGCCACGAGCAGACTTACCTGTATCTTGGTCGCCTACCCACCAGTTACCATTGTCTCCAATACGTGGTGTAGCTCCATCGCGTCCGTTTTGCCCATCTCGTCCATCTTGACCTTTTTGTCCTTGGGCTCCTTGTGCTTTTAACCCTAAGTCGGTATTACCTACCCACCAGTTGCCATTATCCCCAATACGTGGTGTAGCTCCATCTTGACCTTTCTGTCCTTGAGTACCTTGTGCTTTTACTCCTAAGTCGGTATTACCTACCCACCAGTTGCCATTGTCCCCAATACGTGGTGTAGCTCCATCTTGACCTTTCTGTCCTTGGGTACCTTGTGCTTTTACTCCTAAGTCAGTATTGCCTACCCACCAGTTACCATTGTCCCCGATGCGTGGTGTAGCTCCATTGGTACCATTGGCACCATCTTTTCCGTCCTTACCAGCAACTCCTCTAAGATTAAGAGCAGGCGCTCCCCATGCACCTTTGGTTTTAGGTCCATAGAGGTTGGCATTTGCTAGGTCTAAGTAATAATCTCCGTCTTCGCCTTTGGTATTCTCAGGCTGACCTTGTCCAGAGAGTATAGGTCTACTCTGGTTTACAATCTTCTCGCGTATCACCTCAGCATCTTTGGTACAGCTTGCAGCTAACACGCTCGCTACTAATAAAGTAGATAAATATTTTCTCATTGTTTTAAAAATTATATCTATGTCGCATTTACGGCACAAATTTACGATTTTTTTTATTTATTTAAAAAATTAACTTTTCAACATTTTCAGTTATCAGAAGTCAGTATCTAACTTCTGTAGGCTAAAACACAGCTATGGCACGTACAGGAGAGCCTGTGGCTTTTCTCCAGTGAGGGAAAGCAATGGAGATGATAGCTCCTGTGGCAGGACATTGGTCTAGGTTGGCCATAACTTCTATCTGGTAAATATCTTGGGAGAGCAGGTAATACTCCTCTACTAGTCCCTTTGCTGCGGCGGGTACACCTGCATCGGTATCTAAAGTTTCATGTCCTACTGCCTTGACCTTACGTTCGTGAATAAGGAACTCCAAGGCTTCATGGCTCCAACCTGGCGTGTGTTGTACACCCTTATCATCCAAGTTGCGCATCTGCTCATACGAAGGCCAGCGCTTATGCCAATCACTACGGAAGGCTACAAAAGCACCTGGGACAATTTGCCCGTATTGCTGCTCAAAAGCTAGGATATCCTCTCGGGTCAGTATATAGTCGTTATTCTGGGCTACTTCTTGAGACTTATCTATGACATAAAGAGGCAGAAGCAAGTCTTTCAGAGGAATGTCATCCAGCCAACGCCCTCCTTCTACAAAGTGAATAGGGGCATCTATATGAGTTCCATATTGACCTACCACCGAGAATTGCTGTACATGGAAACCATCCTTGAGGGTGAAAAGGTCTTTCTGCTCCAAGGCTGGTAGCGCTGGGAATTTAGGCGAATGTTCGTCTATTTGGTGAGTAAGATCTACCCACTGCTTTTCTTGTAAAAGTTGGTATAAATTCATCTTTATAATTGTTAATCGTTAATTATTAATGAGGCCAGGTTTACCTTTTCCCGCTTACTCTTTACTTAATAGTAATGGTTACTCCATATAACGGCGTTCCATCCCAAGCAGTAGAGCTGGAAAGGTTCCACTGATACTTCTGGGCTGTTTTGAATCGATAATCAGAGGTCTCAATACGCGATTTGGCAATATTCTTCCCGATGAGGTAACCCATAAAGAGTGCTATTGGGTAATCCGAAGCCCAATGTACTTTACTTTGCATCATCTCAAAGGACATAAGTGCCAAAGCGGTATAGCTTACAGGCTTGATCCACTTATAGTCCTTATAGTTCTCAGCCAATACAGTCACAGCTGCCATGGCTGTGGTAAGGTGTCCTGAGGGCATAGCATCATAACGAGAGGTGTTACGCTGATATTCTGCAATACTAGGAGCAAACCTCCAAGAACTGTGCCAATTTCCATTTTCTGCGGTAATAAATGGGCTTTCCCTACCTGTGAGTCGCTTGATAGGTTGTACGAATACCCCTGTGACAAGTATACTCTCAATGAGTTGCATAGCGGTACTTTTAGCCCTGTAATCATCTGTAATGAGTCCATAGGTTGCCAGTCCCCCACTAATGAGGATGAAAGTCGTTCCATTACCTACAAAGTACAGAGCCGAATTCACATCGGCAGGGACTATCTTGAGAAAACCCAATTTCTTATAGGTATGTGCTTCATTTAGCCCCATATTCTCTCCTAAGTTGCGACTTTCTCGAATCAGCCAAGGATCGGCAGGAATGAGCGCGGCAGTAGCTCCCAAGGCTGCAAGACCATACGGATAATAAGGCTTGGCTACAAAGTCCTTAAGGGTATTAAGAGCATTGCGGGGCGCCTTATTGACCAAGTCCCAAAACTTTGGTTTTTGATAGGTAAAATAGAGATCTGGTTCTATTTGATAATGAGCCCCCTCGATTTCTTTAGGTATCCAGTCTTCATCTACAGGAATGGTATCCAACAACGCTCCCGCCATAGCCTCTTGTGCGGTTATGGTATTGATACAGAAAAGAGAGAAGAATAAAAGAAAAGTAAGGGCGAATTTCCATTCGCCCCTACGTTGTTTGTTATTAGTCATTGGTCTTTTGTCACTATTTAAGGATTCCTTTTTTGATAAGTGTCTCGGCAATCTGAATGGTGTTAGTGGCAGCACCTTTGCGAAGATTATCGGCCACTACCCATAGGTTGAGCGTCTTAGGTTGAGACTCATCACGGCGTACACGACCTACAAACACATCGTCTTTGCCATGAGCATAGATAGGCATAGGATAGGTATTGGTATCGGTATTATCCTGCAATACTACCCCAGGAGCTTGACTAAGAAGCTTACGAACTTCGGCAAGATCATATTCCTGCTCAAATTCTACATTCACCGACTCGCTATGCCCACCTACCACAGGAATACGTACCGCAGTAGCAGTTACCTGTATGGAGTCATCTGCGAAAATCTTCTTGGTTTCTCTCACCAACTTCATTTCCTCCTTCGTATAGCCATTTTCCTCAAACACATCACAGTGAGGAATCGCATTGCGATGGATTGGGTAGTGGTATGCCATAGGTCCTTGTACCCCTTGGTATTCGTTTTCCAACTGCTTTACCGCTTTTACCCCTGTCCCTGTAATAGATTGATAAGTGGAGACCACAATACGCTTAATACCATATTTGCGCAAAGGCGCTAAGGCTACGAGCATTTGGATCGTAGAGCAGTTTGGATTGGCTATGATCTTATCCTCTGCAGTGAGCACATCGGCATTGATTTCAGGAATGACCAACTTTTTGGTAGGATCCATACGCCAAGCGGAAGAATTATCCACCACTACTGTACCTACTTGGGCAAACTTGGGTGCCCATTCCTTGGAGGTGTCCCCTCCTGCGGAAAACAAAGCCACATCAGGCTTGAGGGAAATGGCTTGGGTCATACCCACTACTTTATATTCCTTCCCTTTGAAGGTAATAGTTTTTCCTACCGATTTCTCGGAGGCTACGGGAATGAGTTCTGTTACTGGAAAATTGCGCTCTGCCAAGACCTGCAACATTACGTTGCCTACCAGTCCGGTAGCGCCTACTACGGCTACTTTCATAATATTTATTTTTAAAGTACAAACACGCAAAAGTATGAATTTTTTCTCTGACAAACAAAATATTTCTTTTATTCTTTTAAAAGATGTAATTTTGCACCCTCAAACAAGCAACAACATCATGCGGACAAAATCCATCAAACAAAATAAAATCAATGTAGTTACCTTAGGGTGTTCCAAAAACGTATATGATAGTGAAGTACTTATGGGACAACTCAAGGCCAGTGGCAAGGAGGTAGTACATGAGGACAAAGGGAATATTGTGGTGATCAACACCTGTGGCTTTATCAATAATGCCAAGGAAGAAAGTATCAACACTATTCTAGAATATATCCAGAAGAAAGAAGAAGGACTTGTGGATAAGGTCTTCGTTATGGGCTGTCTATCAGAGCGCTATAAGCCTGATTTGCAGAAAGAAATCCCCGATGTAGATCAATATTTTGGTACCACAGAACTCCCTGCACTGCTCAAGGTTTTAGGGGCTGACTACAAGCACGAACTTATAGGTGAACGCCTCACAACTACCCCTAAGAACTACGCCTACTTGAAAGTATCAGAGGGTTGTGATCGCCCTTGTAGCTTCTGCGCCATTCCACTGATGCGCGGCAGCCACAAGAGTACCCCTATAGAGAATTTGGTCGTGGAGGCTGAAAAATTAGCTAAAAAAGGGGTAAAAGAGTTGATTCTTATCGCTCAGGACGTCACCTACTATGGCTTAGACCTATACGGCGAACGCAAATTGGCCGACCTGCTCCGTGCCTTGACCAAGGTGGAGGGTATAGAATGGATACGCATTCACTATGCTTTCCCTACCGGTTTCCCTAAGGACGTACTTACTGTGATGAAGGAGGAGCCTAAGATATGCAAATACTTGGACATTCCACTCCAACACATTGCCGACCCTATCCTCAAGAGTATGAAGCGTGGCACCACCCAAGCAAAAACTACCCAGCTACTCAAGGACTTCCGCGAAGCTATGCCTGAAATAGCCATTCGTACCACCCTGATTGTAGGATATCCAAACGAGACAGAGGAAGATTTCGAACTGCTTAAGGAGTTTGTCCGTCAGATGCGTTTTGAGCGTTTGGGCTGTTTTACTTATAGCCATGAGGAGAATACCGCAGCCTATGAACTGGAGGACAATATACCTGAAGAAGAAAAACAACGCCGTGCCTCCGAGATTATGGAAATACAATCCCAAATCTCTTGGGAGCTCAACCAAGCCAAGGTAGGCAAGACTTTCCGTTGCCTTATTGACCGCAAAGAAGGGCAATACTTTGTTGGTCGTACCGAGTATGACTCCCCTGATGTGGACAACGAAGTCCTTATAGATGCTGCCCTGCACTATGTAAAAATAGGCGACTTTGCCGACATCTTAATTACAGAGGCTACCGATTTCGATCTATACGGGGAACCCGTTAAAAGATAAAAAGTAAAAGGTAAAAAGTAGAGAATGAAAAAACTATTGTCCTTCATACTATTACTGCTTGTGCTTTTGAGCAGTTGTAGGCCTGCAA
>NZ_CALHGG010000122.1 GCF_938029845.1 uncultured Capnocytophaga sp. | reverse complement strand
TCATAACGAGGAATCTGTACATCTATATCCTTGAGGTTATGTACTCTAGCCCCTTGTACTATAATATTTTTATCTTTTTTCATGTATTGCAAATAGCGGATAAAGTTAAAAGAAAGTACTTACTCTTGCATTGCAAATCTGTCTATAGAAAAGACTTGCTACAAAAGTAAGTAACTACTATTGAAAAAACTAATATTTAAGAAAAAACTATGTCTAATTAAGAAATTTAGGAAGTTCCCAATGATGCTTCACTGAAAACATGCGTATAGCAATCACTACACAGATAGTAATAAGCACTACCCAATTATGATAATCAGCCATGATTCCATTGAGCAAGAAATAGACGGTACCTCCTGCTACACAAGCAGTTGCATAGATTTCTTTTTGGAAGATAGCAGGCATCCTGTTGGCCAAAACATCGCGAATAACCCCCCCAAAACTTCCTGTCATAGTACCTAGTACAATGGCAATAGTTGGAGATAGGTCAAAGCGGAGTGCTTTCTCTAAACCAATGATTGTAAATACACCCAATCCTATGGCATCAAAAAGAAGCAACCAGTAGTTCCAATGAGCAGCAAACTTACGCTTGAAAAGAATAGTAAAAACTACACTTACTCCTATCATAAAGATATACATGAGGTTCTTCATCCAAAAGACAGGAATACTTCCTATCATAATATCACGGAGCGTTCCCCCTCCCACACCTGTAACAAAAGCTAGAATGAACATACCAAAGACGTCCATTCGGCGCTCTAGTCCAAGTAAAACACCCGAAATTCCAAAAACAAAAGTACCTATAAGGTCCCACAAATAAATAGGGTCTGTAACTATTGCCGTAATTTCTTGGCTTAGGCTACTCCACAAAGTGATTTCGTTCATTTTTTATGATTCTATAAAAGGTTTTATTGCGCTAATAAGGTTGGCTGTAGGTTGTAGGGCTTCGGTTCGCCATACGAGTTCTCCTTTGTAGAAGATCATATAGGTGGGAATACCATTAATTTGCAATTTTTTGGTAAGTTCCTTATTCCTATCAATATCAATTTTGATCACACGTACCGCATCACCTAAGGTATCGGCTACTTGCTGAATAGATGTACTTGCATCCTCAGTCAAATAGTGCCAGCCCGCATAAAAAACAATAAGTACGGGCTTATTTGTGCTTATTATATCTCCAAATACTGACATATTTTATAGTTTTATTCTACAAAAAAGTATAGTTATTCATACGCTGCAAATATAAGTTTTTTTTCTGAATTAAGTAGTATAACACACCTAATTTTACAGATTAGAGGATGCACTATTATCCTTTTTCTTCAGTTCAATAACTGTAATCTCAGGAGGCATGCCTACACGACCAGGGAAAGCCAAATAGCCAAAGCCACGATTTACATTGATATATTTTCCTTTCTCCTTATAGATTCCTCCCCAATACTTATAGCGCCAACCTGCAGGACTCCATTTGATAACCCCAGGTATTTCTATCCCAAACTGCATACCATGAGTGTGTCCGCTTAAGGTCAGATGTATAAAATTGGGATCGTCTATCACCTCGTATTGCCAATGAGTAGGGTCATGAGAGAGCAGCACTTTGAAATCTTTCTCATCCACCTCTTGTAAGGCCTCCTTAAGATTCCCTTTCTTGATAAAGCCTTCCCCCCAGTTTTCGACCCCTACTACCGCAATGCGTTGCTTACCACGAGAAAGGAATACGGATTCATTGTTGAGCAAACAAAAACCTAACTGCTGATGTATTTGCTTAAGGTCTTCCAAGTTTTTGAGTTTGTCTTCTGGCGAATCCCACTGTACATAATCTCCATAATCATGATTGCCCAATACAGAATATACCCCATCTTTGGCATGTAATTGCTTAAAGTGTGAAATCCAAGGAAGCATCTCCTCCGCCTTGTTATTGACCAAATCCCCCGTGAAGAAAATAACATCACCTTGTTGAGCATTGATCATATCAATTCCATATTGTACCTTTTCGGCATTATCAAAACTTCCTGAATGAATATCAGAAATATGTATAATTCGGTAGCCATCAAAGGCATCAGGAAGGTCGTCAAAATAGAGTGTATGCTTTATTACCCGAAAGTTATATTTGCCCCAAAGCATTCCATAAATCATACCTGCAAAGGGAATGGCTGCTACTCCCAACCCTATAAGACTTACAAAGCGCCTACGGGAAGGTATTACTTTTTCTTTTTTCATGCGAAAAGGCATACAAAGCAAACGTATAAACGTTTCCCCCAAGAAGAATACGCTTATAAGTGTAGCAAATAATAACCATGAAATAAATAATCCAAAGGAAAATTGCCGATTGCTATCCCACACTCCCGAAAAGGACTCATTCCAATAGTATAGAAAGTAAAAAAAGAAAAAAGCCGATAATATATAATATAGGTAAGTAAAAACCTTGTATTTTAACGCTTTACGTACACAAAAGGCACTCAAAAGCACCATTAGTACGTAAAAGATACAAAAATAATTAATGAAATGATGCATTCTAATTCTGTTAAGCAGCCCGCAAAAGTACAACAAAAAGACACAATACTGCACTATGATAAAAATATTTTAACAAAAATATTTATTTCGGATAGGCTATGCGCAAGTGATAGATATTAAAGAGCTTTTCTTTGAGCACTTTCTTGATTTTCTCAATATCCTTGAAGGTAATATCGGCGTTAAGATATTGCTTTTCCTCTATTTGTTTTTTGATAATAGCTTCCACAAGTGCATCAATAGCTTCGGTAGTAGGATTGACCAAGCTCTTAGAGGCTGCTTCCACCGAATCGGACATCATAAGTATAGCTGTCTCTTTGGAGAAAGGAATAGGACCTGAGTAACGGAAATCATCCTCATCAAAAGGTTCTCCTGAATCCAATTGCTTTTTATAGAAATAGTAAATAAGGCTATTGCCATGATGAGTACGAATAAAATCAATAATACGGTCAGGAATATTATTGGCACGAGCCATCTCAATACCGTCTATCACATGACTTTTAATGATTTTAGCACTCTCCACTGCTGTGAGTTCGTCATGGGGATTAACTGAAGTTTTCTGGTTCTCCGTAAAGAAAAGAGGGTTCTTCATCTTCCCTATATCATGATAGAGAGCTCCCACTCGCACCAACATTGCATTGGCACCAATGGCCAAAGCACTCGCCTCAGCTAAGTTAGATACTTGCAAAGAGTGCTGGAAAGAACCTGGTGCCTTTTCGGAAAGTTCTCTTAACAACTTATTATGTGTATCGGAGAGTTCCAAGAGGGACACATTGGACACCAAGCCAAATATCTTTTCATACATATAGGTGAGTGGCTGGATAAAAAGTGTCAAAAATCCGTTGAGAATAAAAAATCCAATTATAGAATAATGTATCCCCTGAAGACTACCTGTGGAAATCATCAGTTGGCAAAGGTAAGTTATAATATAAGCAATTACTATATAAGTAATCGTCAGGAAAAGATTAATCCTATAATGCATTCCCTTGGTGTCCAACAAAAGTACTCCTGCCACAATAGCATTGGTATAGATAAATTGGAAACTATTGGGTACAATAAATCCAATAAGAATCAAAGTAATTAGATATAAGAACATCCCCAATCGCAAATCAAAAAAGGCCTTCATTACCAGAGGGAAAATACAGATAGGAAAAGCATAGATATAATCAGTATCCACCTTAGCTGTCCAAGATATTCCTGCAACAAAGAGCAATATAGTAGTAAAAATAAGGGTTACAATGTTATTATTGGTGAATAATTCCTTTTTGAAATGATATAGATAGAGTAATATCATGCTCACAAGCATAGATATGATAAGTATATACCCCAATAGTGATAAGGTAGTAAGATGCTCCGAACTATTAAGTGCATATTCCTTTTGTAAAGAAGTGAGCATTGTAAGCCGTTCGCCTGATACAAATTGTCCTCTTTCTATAATCAATTGTCCTTTTTTGACTATTCCATAGGAATGAATAATATTCTTGAGTCGCTCCTCTAAGGTTCGTTGTGTAAAATACTCATTAACAAAGATATCGGGTAACATCACCTCGGAAAGGATCGTATAATAGGTATCCATATAAGGAGCAAAAGGCTTTTCTGCAAAATAAGAAAGTACCGCTTCCTTAGTCTGGTTCAGAAAAAAGAATTTGTTAGGAGCAAAAGTAAACACTTCATTTCCTTCTACCAAGAATACCTCCTTATCTGTCAGTTCTCCAGAGGCATAGAATACTCCATTTCGGTAAGCTTTCTTAAGAAAATCCTCACCTTTTCGCAAAAGTTTTTCTTGAGTGGCAGTTTCCACTGAAGCAAAATAAGTGAGTGCTTTTTGGTAATAATTCTTCTCGACAGAAGCTAAGACAGTAGTATCTCTAAAGAAGTAAGTAGGCGATTGGCTTTCAATGTATTGCTTTTCTTTGGCCAACTGTTCACTTGTCTTCTTCAGAGTAAAGTCAAAGGGAGCATATAGTGCAGGGTATAGCCAAGGCTTACCTGCCTGAAACTCATAGGAAAACTTGCTTCCCTTGGGCAAAAGGAAGATAATAGCTGTTACAAGCACTACTGCCAAAAAGAGCTTATAGAGCATCCCCTGCTTGGCATATAATTTGTACCAAAAATGCTTAATAGCCATAAGAATATGGAGTTAAAACAATTAGTCTCTTAGTAAAGGCAAGGTAGAACAACGCAAAAGCCCTTCCTGCTTGGCTATCTCCGCATAGGGAATCTCCTCCACAGTAAAACCTTGTTCCCTAAGCCAGTTATTCAGGCGAATAAAGTTACGTTCAGAAACCACCACCTCTGGTGAGATAGAGAATACATTGCTAAACATCTGGTACATCTCCTCTCGCTCTATGTGAAAAAGATTATCCTTGCCAAAAAGATCGACTAAATATTGGTATTCCTGTTCGTTGCGGAAACCACCCTTATAGATAATCCCTTTGTTTGTTCCCACAGGTTGGAAACAACAATCCAAGTGAAGGGCATTATCACGAGGTTCAGTATTGGACTTGACAAGGTCAAAAGCCTTTACTATTTTGTTAGGAAAGAGCGACTTAAGGAACTCTACCCCTTCCCTATTGGTACGTGCGGTCTTATAATTTGCATAATCAGCTCCATAGTAAGTACCTACAAAGATATGATCATTCCAAGGCATAACATCGCCCCCTTCTATATGTATTTCAGGCGTAGGGACGATATATTGAGAAGGAGGAATCTGGCGAACAATATACTCAATAGCTTGATATTCTTCCTCTCGTTCAGGGAGAATGTTGGCTTTGATAAACTTGTCTTCAATCACAAAACCAATATCACGAGTGAAAATCTGGTTGCAATTCTCTATTAATTCAGGTCGGTATACTTCTACCTCATATTTTTTAAGCACTTTGGCGAAAGCCTCCATTTCAGGAATCATATCTTCTTCCAAGGGATAAGTTCCTGCCAATATATGTTCTAAAGATTTAGGGTCGTAAGCCTCCTGGGCAGTAGGGGTGGCACCATTGCTCTGAGCAGTCCCTAAGATAACTGCTCGTAGGCGATTCGTCTCGTTCTTTACTTGTATTTTCATTATGGTTAATTTTGGTGCAAATATACGGAAAATATATGAGAATATTTATTTGGTAAAAAAAAGAAAAAATTATATCTTTGCTGCCTAAACAATAATTTTCAATATCATGAAAAAACATATCTCTTTACTATTGCTACTGCTCACTTCCACTATGAGTATGGCACAAATCACTGTTGGAGTAAGGCTGAATAACCCTCTCCTCTATGGCTCTTCTGTTTCTCCTTTGTACGATAAGAACGGAAAAGAATTTAGTACCTACGGGAATTGGGGCGTTTTTAATTCAGGCGTCTTTGCTCGGATTCCTCTCAAAGAAAAGCATTGGGTATTACATACTGATTTATTATATAAGAACGAAGGGACTCATATACGTAGTCTAGATATTCCTAGCAGGGATAGAGGACCTTATTATGGAGAAGTTGCTCCAGAGGGAAGAAGACATTTTTCTTTTGAATATATAGATGCCCCTTGTCTGTTACAATGGGAAGGCAAACGAATGTTCAGAGGATACTTACAAGCAGGGTTTTCTCTCAAATTCCTAACCCATGCCTCCTATACAAATGAGACGTATAATACCCCTGATGAAAATGTAACTCAGCACTTCAACCGATTCGTTCTTACAGGACAAATAGGAGGTGGCGTACTTTGGGACATCAAGCGAGTTATTATCACTACGGATATGCGTATGTCTTGGAATCTTACGCCTATCACAGGTCACAAAGTTCGTGGGGTAGATTTTAGCGATAGTACAGGCTTTTCACTCACTCTCGTCTCAGTAGGAGTAGGGTACAAATTGGGATATAAAAAGAGTAATTAATACCAGAGTATGAAACAGCATGAAGAAGTTATCAAGATTATGGAAGAAAACGGAGGGTGGGCTACACTTGGTTTTCTTTATCATCATGTAGATACATCTGAATGGAAAACCAAAACTCCCTTTGCTACCATAAGGCGAATTGTTCAGGACGAACGCTTCTTTTTCAAAATAAAAGCAGGACTATGGGCACTAAAAAGTCATAAAGAGCAGCTTTTAGAGAAATTTGAATTAGAAGTATCCTCTAAGAAAGAACAAGATTTTTCGCATTCCTATTTCCAAGGATTATTGGTTGAGATTGGGAATCTCAAGGGATACCACACATATATCCCGCCGCAGGATAAGAATAAACTATTCCTTGATAGAAAATTAGGTAATGTCTCTTCCCTAGATCAGATTTTAGATTTTACCTATCCCGAAGTGATCAAAAGAGCCAAAACCATTGATGTCATATGGTTCAATGAGCGGAAATTCCCTCACGCTTTCTTTGAAGTAGAGCATACTACTGACATACAAAATTCTCTACTCAAATTCAACGAGTTACAAGATTTCTACACTAAGTTCTATATCCTTAGTGCAGCAGAAAGAAAACGAGAATTTGAACAGAAAATAGCTTATTCTTCCTTCAAAGATATAAGGAATAGGGTATCTTTTATTGATTATGATTTCTGTGCAAACTTACATACTAAGAGCTTTGAACTATTGAAAATAGGACAGTTATAATATAAAAACAAATCAAACCCTTAACAACTATAAAAAACACAAATGGAACCCATAGATTTTAACAAACCCATTACTGAATACGGAGAAGATAATATACAGACCCTTGAGTGGCAGGAGCATGTACGTATGCGCCCTGGTATGTACATAGGTAAGCTCGGCGATGGCTCCTCGGCCGATGATGGGATCTATATCCTACTGAAGGAGGTGATTGATAACTCCATAGACGAGTTTGTCATGGGGGCGGGCAAGCAGATAGAGGTACGCATAGAGGAAAATAAAGTCTCTGTACGTGATTTTGGACGTGGGATTCCCTTGGGAAAAGTGGTAGATGTAGTTTCCAAAATGAATACAGGAGGAAAATATGACTCCCGTGCCTTCAAAAAGTCTGTGGGGCTTAATGGGGTAGGTACCAAGGCTGTCAATGCGCTTTCCTCTTATTTCTATGTAGCTTCTGTACGTGATGGACAGCGAAAAAGTGCTACATTCTCTTTGGGTGTATTACAAGAGGAATCTCCCTTAGAAGCCTCCAATGAAAAACGAGGCACCTTAGTAGAGTTTGTCCCTGACGGAACTATCTTTAAGAACTACAAATTCCGTTCGGAATATGTGGTAAGGATGCTTAAGAACTATACCTACCTCAACCCTGGACTCGTTATTATATATAACGGAGAAAAATTCTTCTCTGAAAATGGCTTGGAAGATCTGCTCAAAGAAGATAACAATGAGGAAGATTTTGCCTATCCTATCATTCACCTAAGTGGGGAAGATATAGAGATTGCTCTCACTCATAGCAAAAGCCAGTACAGCGAACAATATTATTCGTTTGTCAATGGGCAGAATACCACACAAGGAGGTACCCACCTGAATGCTTACCGAGAGGCTATTGTAGCTACCTTGCGCAACTATTACAACAAACCCTATGATGCCTCGGATATTCGTAAGTCCATCATTGGAGCTATCTCTATCAAGGTGATGGAGCCTGTTTTTGAGAGCCAAACCAAAACCAAATTAGGTTCTACTGAGATGGGAGAAGGCATGCCCTCTGTACGTACTTATATTACCAATTTCGTACAAAAACACTTAGACGACTATCTACATAAGCAACCAGAGATTGCCGAAGAAATACAGAAAAAAATCCTACAAGCAGAGCGCGAACGCAAGGAGTTATCAGATATTCGCAAACTTGCCCGAGACGGTGCCAAAAAAGTGAGCCTACACAACAAGAAACTACGCGATTGCCGTATTCACCTGACCGATAGTAAGCACGAACAAGCCCTTGAGAGTACGCTCTTTATCACCGAGGGAAACTCCGCTTCTGGGTCTATCACTACCTCTCGTGATGCCAATACCCAAGCCGTATTTTCTCTGCGGGGAAAACCGCTAAACTCATTTGGGAAAACCAAAAAAATTGTCTATGAAAATGAGGAGTTCAACCTCCTACAAGCTGCTTTGGATATAGAGGACTCTATAGAAAATCTGCGGTATAACAATATTGTCCTTGCCACCGATGCCGATGTAGATGGGATGCACATTCGCCTACTACTGATCACCTTTTTCTTACAGTTCTTCCCTGAACTCATCAAAGAAGGACATGTATATATCCTGCAGACGCCCCTATTCCGCGTGCGCAATAGCAAGGAAACTATTTATTGCTATACCGATGAAGAGCGTGTCAATGCCATAAAGAAACTCAAAAACCCAGAGATCACACGATTCAAAGGATTGGGAGAGATCTCCCCCGATGAGTTCAAGCACTTTATAGGTCAGGATATGCGCCTTGACCCTGTAATGATGGACAAGGCCATGCATATAGAGAAATTATTAGACTTCTATATGGGGAACAATACCCCTGAACGCCAAGATTTTATCATCAATAACCTCAAATACGAAGTATAAAATAACGTGAGTTCGACGTAAGTAAAAATATATTTTTCTCCCACAAAGCCAGCGAGTGCTCACAGCTGGGTATGTGAAACACAGATTTTTACAGAGAGAATGATATAACAACTAAGTGAAACTTTGTGATTCCCACGGATAAATAAGGTCAAAGGCCTTATAAAAACTCGTGAGAATCACAACAGTTGTATTTTTATTGTTATCTGTCACCAATTAGGAGTTCCTTTTAGCGTGTCTGCTTTTTGTTTTGTATAGGTGTAATATATGTGATAGAAAGTTGATATTTCGTCTCCTACTCTATGTACATCTGATAAATTTTGCGCTCCTAATACGTCGTATAGTGTATCGTTTTTAATAATTCCTACGCTTCTGTAATAGATGCCATCCCCACCAGCTGCTGGTGAACTTCTTATAAAAGTTTCCATTAGTACTATATTTTTATTTTCTACTCTGTAATATCCTATTTCATTTGCTTCCAAATTATTATAATCAGCATTGCCAAAGCTGTTGATAAAACGACCATTAGCAAAGAAACGTAGGGCCATTTTAGTTTTTTGAGAGCTTGTATATACATACACGCAAGTGGTATCAATTAAGTCATCGGGTTGCAGGTGATAGGGCAAAGGTTTGGCTAATCTAAATTTAGGTTTTTTAGGACGCAAACCTCTGTTTTCGTTGTAGTAATAATTGTTAATACAACTATTACAACTTAACGCTATTAAAGCAAGAATTATTTTTTTCATCATACAAAATTTATAACACCAATCAAGAGTTAAATCAACTTAATCAAGTTTCGCAAGCTATTTTTAATCAGACTTTGGGAACTTACACACTTTATGAGATACTACCCTATTTATCAATATCAATACTATCTCTAATAGGAATAAATATTCTCTCTTTTGGAAATTCAAATGAATCATAATATTCCTTTTTTGTAGAATAACGGATGTCTTTAAAAAGAAATTTCCCATCATAAGCATCTATATAATACTTACGTGCGGAACCTTCTTCTCCACGACTAATAAATTCTAATGAATAAACGTATTTTCCTTCTATTTTCATTCGGCTAAAGAAACATCTTACAAATCTTCCTTGGTAAGGTTCAAAGATATCTACCCCAAGAGCATTAAGAATAATATTTCTTACTTGTTCTATACCTACAAAATAGTAGTCATCATAATATTTAGTTTCTATAAGCTTTCCTTTGCGGTTAAAAGTACGTGTAGGACCTACCTCACAATCACTTACATAGAAAGTTTTTTCTATGAGCCTACCTTTTCTGTCATATATCTTTACTGTTTTTAAAGACTCATTTCCAAAAGAAGAATTTCCTCCTCCAAAAACTATAGTCATTCTAGCACCTGCATTTTTGGAAAAAAGAGAAATATCTATGTTATTCTTCTTTTCAAATTCTACTTTTATAGAAAAAGTATCTTTAAGTTTATCATAATATTTTTCTAATTCTCGTTTACACTCCTCATCTTCAGGGTAATTATAGCAAATATCCAATAATGCTTGGTAGGTTTTCAAATCTACTATATTAACTTTTTCTGTATGATTATCATGACAATAATCATAGCCTTTGATGACTTGCGCTTTACCTATAGCTACTATAAAGATCACTAATAAGATACATCTTTTGTTCATATTATTTTTCTATCTAATTCTCCACTGATGCAAACTTGCGGCTCATGTCTTATTTTTTAACAGCACATTTGATACATTACCAACAAAGATATATTTTTCAAATAGCAATTATCCAGCCTAATATAAAAAATAATACCCATATAATATGCAACACCCAAATAATTATTGCCCTTTGAGCATCTCTTATCTTCTTTTGCCAAAGGTATAATAACAAAGAACAAATCACTACATACGCCCCAAACAATATGTAATACAC
>NZ_CALHGG010000121.1 GCF_938029845.1 uncultured Capnocytophaga sp. | reverse complement strand
ACCACTGTCCTCTGAGTCTGACCACTGTCCTCTGAGTCTGACCACTGTCCTCTGAGTCTGACCACTGTCCTCTGACGTCTGATTACTGACCACTGTCCTCTGACGCCTGACCACTGTCCTCTGAGTCTGACCACTGTCCTCTGACGCTTGACAACTGTCCTCTTACCACTGTCTTCTGACATCTGACCACTGTCCTCTGACGTCTGACTACTGATAATTAATGAATATGAAATACTTTTTTTTGGGCTTTTTCTGTACATGGCTTGTGTATCAAGGGCATGCTCAGGCACAACTCTTGGGGGAAGAACAATTACAAAAACAATTTCCTTCAAAGTTACAGAAGGAATTAGGAATAACATTTCCAATAACTAAGGCCTACACTTATCAAGATAAGGAAGGAAAGCATTTTTGGTTATTTACCGAAAATAAGCTCTATGAAACTTCCAAGAATAAGGGACAGGTTTATAGGAAAAATAGTGAGGGAGAGGTTATTAATGACAAAATTAAGGCTTTTCATCTTTTAGAGAAGGAGAGTACTTTTCAAGTGGTAAAGATACTTTATGACTATCGTCCCAAATGGGAGGGTACAGAATTCTCTATTTGGTTTTGGACAAAGTTTGTATCTTTCACTGACTTAGATAATGATGGCTATGTAGACCCTATCATTGTTTATGGAGCAGCACCCACAGATGGTGATCCTGATCGAGGAAAAGTAAAGTTATTGACCTATCATAAGGGAGAAAAAATAGGGATTCGTCACCAAGATGATCCTAGCGACGAAGGACGAGAAACACAGATAGATGCTTCTTATTACACTTTACCACGCTCTATTCGCCAAAAAATGTTTGATATTATCAATCATTTACAGGAAAATCAGCTTACTTTGTTCAATCCAGAGGATTTTAAAAAGCTGAAAAGATAAAATATTTGAGTTACAGAACTCACGAAACTTGAGTTGATAATTAACAATTGACAATTAATAATTAAAAAAGATAAATTATGGACTTATTACAAAAAAGTAAAGAAAATGCTCAGTCTTGGCTTAGCCCTACTTTCGACGAGCAAACACAAAAAGTAGTACGTGAACTTCTTGAGGGAAACCCTGAGGAGCTTACCGAATGTTTTCATAAAAATTTGGAATTTGGTACAGGAGGTATGCGTGGTATCATGGGAATAGGTACCAATCGTATGAATCGTTATACTTTGGGAAAGAATACTCAAGGACTGAGCAACTATCTCAAAAGAGTATATCCTAATGAGCAAGTGAAAGTGGTTATTGCCTATGACTGTCGCCACAACTCTCAGGATTTCGCTAAGGTGGTAGCCGATGTCTTTTCAGCCAATGGTATTAAAGTGTATCTCTTCTCCGAGTTGCGTCCTACACCAGAGCTTTCCTTTGCGATACGTTACCTCAAGTGTCATAGCGGTGTTGTCCTCACTGCCTCACATAACCCCCCAGAATACAATGGGTACAAGGTCTATTGGACAGATGGTGGGCAGTTGGTACCACCACAGGACAAGGAAATAATGGAAGCGATTGATAAAGTTCAGTTTGCCGATATTCAATTTACTCCTAATGAGTCTCTTATTGAAAAAATTGACTCTCAGGTAGATGAAGCTTTTATTGAAGCCTCATTGAACAAGGCTAATTTCCCTATTGCAGGAAAGTCTGATTTGAAGATTGTCTATACGCCTTTGCATGGTACCTCAGTAACTATTATTCCTAAGCTTCTTGAGCGTGCAGGTTATACCTCTTTGTATATTGTAGAGGAACAGGCCACCCCTGATGGTAGTTTCCCTACCGTAAAATCGCCTAATCCTGAAGAGCCAGAAGCACTTACTTTGGCTCTGAAAAAAGCCGAAGAAGTACAGGCTGATATTGTTTTCGGTACGGATCCTGATAGTGATCGTATTGGGATTGCTGTGCGCAACCTCCAAGGCAAGATGGAGTTGCTCAACGGTAATCAAACTATGCTCCTAATGACCAAATATCTCTTGGATAAGTGGAAAGAAAAAGGACAGAAAACAGGACATGAATTCATTGCTTCTACTATTGTTTCTACGCCTCTTATGCAGAAACTCGCTCAGGCCTATGGCGTAGAGTATAAGGAAGGTCTTACAGGGTTCAAGTGGATAGCCAAGATGATTAAGGATTTTCCTGACCAACAGTTTATCGGTGGGGGAGAAGAAAGTTTTGGTTATATGGTAGGAGATTTTGTTCGTGACAAGGATGCAGAAACTTCAGCTTTATTAGCTATGGGAATTGCAGCTGAGGCTAAGGCAAAAGGTAGCTCCTTCTTCAAGGAAATGCTTAAGATGTATCAGGAGTTTGGTCTTTACCAAGAACACTTGATTTCGATAGTGAAAAAGGGAATCAGTGGAGCTCAGGAGATCAACCAGATAATGAAAAATCTTCGTGAAAATCCTGTCAAAGAGATTTTGGGTGAAAAGGTGGTACGTATAGATGATTACCAAACCTCTGTAAGCTATAATCCACTTACAGGAGAGAAAACACCTATTGAGATTCCAAAATCCAATGTGTTGATATACAACACAGAAAAAGGATTAAAGGTAGCAGCACGCCCTAGTGGTACCGAACCAAAAATTAAGTTCTATTTCAGTGCCAATGCACCACTAAGTTCCATAGAGGCTTATGAGCAGACACGTGATGCCTTGCTGGCAAAAATCAAACAAGTAACCAAAGAGTGGAACTTATAATACTAGGTATAAACTAAAAAAGAAATGATTTTCTTATATATTATTGAATGAATACAGCCAATATCAAACGACTCTATCCGTATGTACTTCCTTATAAGAAGTTTGCCTTTTTGAATATTTTCTTTAATATTCTATATGCGCTCTTTAGTTCTCTGTCCTTTGTGGCCTTGATTCCTATGCTTGAGGTACTTTTTGATGCCGGTGCAAGGATTTATGAAAAGCCTGTGTACAAAGGAATTAGTGGAGCAAATGTGTATTTTAAAGAATACTTGAACTATCAGGTAACTCAGCACACGGGAGGAGACCCTGTACAAGCACTTTTTTATATTATAGGCTTGGTGTTATTTTTATTCTTCCTTAAGAATATATTTAGCTATTTAGCTATAGTATTTATTAGTCTTTTGCGTAATGGAGTACTGAGGGATCTACGTAATATGATGTATAAGAAAATCATTTCTTTACCCATCTCTTATTTTTCAGAAAAACGTAAGGGAGATGTAATCTCCCGTATCACTACTGATATTAATGAATTTCAAGCCTCCTACTTGAGTATATTGGAACTTATTGTAAAAGAACCTCTTACAATTATTTTTACCATTATAATTATGTGTGGGATTAGCTTGAAGCTCACCATTTTTGTCTTTCTCTTCATTCCTATAGCAGGACTGGCTATCTCGCGTGTAGGTAAAACTCTCAAGAAGCATTCAGGGCGTGTACAGTCCGAACAAGGCTTCTTCCTTTCTTTGATAGAGGAAACGCTTTCTGGGCTTCGTATCATTAAGTCTTTCAATGCACAAGAGGTGTTTATCAAGCGCTTTACCGACTCCACTCAGCGCTTTAACTCCTATGCCAATAACCTTTCCTATCGCCAAAACTTGGCCTCTCCCATTAGTGAGTTCTTAGGGATTTTGGTCATTGGAATATTATTGTGGTATGGAGGTACTATGGTGTTGATAGATAAGACTCTAGGAGGATCAGAGTTTGTTGCCTATATGGGCTTAGCCTATAATATCCTTACTCCAGCTAAAGAAATCAGCAAGGCGGCCTATCGCTTGCGACAAGGAGATGCAGCAGCCTTACGCGTTTTAGAGGTGATTCATGCACAAAATCCTATTTTCGACAAAGAAAATGCCATAGAAAAAACAGACTTCCAAACGGCTATTTCTCTGAAAAACATTTCTTTCAAATATGATAATGAATATGTTCTTAAGGATTTTTCTTTAGAAATTCCAAAAGGGAAAACGGTAGCTTTGGTTGGGCAATCAGGTAGTGGAAAGAGTACTATTGCCAATCTTATTGCACGTTTTTATGATGTGAATGAGGGGGCTATTACTTTTGATGGTATTGATATTCGCGATCTTAAGATACATTCTCTTCGCGATCTTATCGGGATTGTATCTCAGGATTCTATCCTTTTCAATGACTCTATTACTAATAATCTACTCATAGGGAAGACTTCGGCTACAGAAGCTGAAATAAAGGAGGCTGCTAAGGTGGCGAATGCTTATGACTTTATTGAGGCCTTGCCTAACAAATTCCAGACCAATATAGGAGATATGGGAGGAAAGCTCTCAGGAGGGCAAAAGCAGCGCTTGAGTATTGCCCGTGCTGTACTGAAGAATCCACCTATTATGATATTGGATGAAGCAACATCAGCACTGGATACAGAAAGTGAAAAATTAGTACAAAACGCTTTGGAGAAAATGATGATGAATCGTACCTCTTTGGTAATTGCTCATCGCCTTTCTACTATTCAAAATGCTGATATTATTGTGGTTATGGAGAAAGGAAAAATCATAGAACAAGGCAATCATGCTTCTCTTATGGCAAAAAATGGAACCTACCGCAAACTTGTAGAAATGCAGTCTTTTCAGCAGTAGATATTCAGCAGTAGATATTCAGTAGGCAGGATTCAGTATTCAGTATTCAGTAGGCAGTAGACAGAATTCAGTATTCAGTAGGCAGAATTTAGTATTCAGTAGACAGAATCCAGTATTCAGTAGACAGAATTCAGTATTCAGTAGACAGTTTTCAGAAGCTGACAACTGACAACTAACTTCTGACAACTGACAACTGACATCTGGCTTCTAACAACTAACAACTGACTACTTTTTTTTGCCGCATTTAGGACAATACAAAGCATCATCAGGCAGGGGATAGGCATTGCAATACCTACAATGACCATGAGTATGGCTATGAGGATAACCGAAGTCAGCGGGAGGAGTTTTGTGAGGAGAGTGTGGCCTATTGGGTTCTTTTTTTCGGTAGGCACGTGAGTATTCGGAAGTTACAATTCCAGTAGGTACAGCTATGATACCATACCCCAATATCATAATCACAGAAGCCATAATCTGCCCGAAAGTAGTTGTAGGTACCATATCGCCATAACCCACTGTAGTAAGGGTTACAATACACCAATAGATGCTACGGGGAATACTAGTGAATACTTTGTCATGAGGTTCTATCATATACATGAGAGCCCCTAAAATTACACAAATCACTAGTACAAAGTAGATGAATACAAATATCTTCGTTTGACTATTCTTTAAAGCTTTCCTCAGCTGATTGGCCTGCTGGGTGAATTGTACTAAGTCTAAGATTCTAAAAATGCGCAACAGCCTAAGGATACGAATGATAGAAAGAACTTTGGATTGTTTTACAAAGAACGAAAGATATACAGGTAAGATAGAGATAAGGTCAATAACTCCATAGAAACTAAAGATATACCGTTTCCAGTTAGGGGTGCAGATAATACGCAATATATACTCAATAGTGAAAAAGATAGTGATGACCCATTCCAAGACTACTAATAAGGTATGTATCCTATCATTTACAGTTTGAATACTCTCAAAAATAGCCAAAAAAGCACTGATGAGGATAAAACCTAGGAGAATGAGGTCAAAGAGTTTTCCTGCAACGGTATCTCTCCCATAGATAATGGCAAAAGCCTTTTCTTTTAGGAGTTTGTATTTAGATGCTAAGAGTTTTTTCATCTCAAACAAATAAAAAAATCCAATGAAAAGCACTTTTTCATTGGATTTAGTCTTTTATTTAACAAAATTCATTATAGGCTGCTTCTAAGTTTTCAGCAATTGCTTCCGCAAAACGTCCTTCTATATGGTGTCTCTCTAACATATGTACCAACTCTCCGTCCTTGAAGAGGGCAATACTAGGGGAAGAAGGAGGAAAAGGTAGCATATAATCTCGCATCTGAGCGGTGGCATCGATATCGAAGCCTGCAAAAACTGTTACTAAGTGGTCTGGCTTTTTAGCATTTTCGAGGCTTAAGAGTACCGCAGGACGGGCATTTCTTGCTGCACAACCACATACGGAATTCACCACTACAAGGGTAGTGCCAGGACGCTTAATAGCTTCATCTACTGCACTTACGGTATGGAGTGATTCAAAGCCTGCATTTTCAAGCTCCGCTATCATAGGAGCTACTATTTCAGGTGGATACATAATTTTTAGTATTATTTATTCGTGGGGACAAAGATACGAAAAATAATGATTAATGATTAATGGTTAATTGTTAATCTTTTAGAGAAATAATTCTTTTGGAAATGTGGAGGATTTAGAAAAAAGTTGTACTTTTGCAAAGGGAATTTCTAAATAAGAATTTTATGAGAAGTCTATTTTTCTTTTTGTTGTTTCTTCCCTTAGGAGCTGGAGCACAAGGTTTTGATGATTTTGAATATTGGGGAGTAAGGGCGGCCTTTACCCATACCAATCGCTCCCATAACTTGGGTTTTGTAGGGGGATCTCTCAATACAGAGTATAACTGGGTAAGCCGTTCACTCTATGCAGGAGTGCACTTAGGAACACAAAACACCCTTACCGAAGACGGGCGTAAGCAGTCCAAAATGGAAATTGTACCTGAGATAGGATATGAGTTTAGCCTCATTCTCTTGGGCTTTGGAGCCTCGCTCAATACCCATGCTCTCCAGCCTCGTGTAGGCCTTTCTTTTTTTAATGTTCATCAGGCCTATGTGGGGTATTCTATTCCTTTCCGCCGAGATACAGTCTTTAAGGGACTTACTTTTACACTTGTGCTTAATCTTTCTAATGCGGAGAGTAGTGATGATTTGAGGCTATGGTAATTCAAGAATTTCATAATAAATAAATAATAAATTAATGAACCAAGAAATAAAACTCAATACCATAGAAGAGGCTATTGAGGATATCAAACAGGGGAAAATCGTCATCGTAGTAGATGATGAGAACCGTGAAAATGAAGGAGACTTTATCGCTGCTGCTGAAAAAGTAACTCCTGAAATGATTAACTTTATGACCCAGCATGGGCGAGGCTTGCTCTGCGCCCCTTTGTTGGAGAAGCGTTGTAAGGAATTGGGCTTGGATATGATGGTGGAGAACAACACCGTACTACACCATACCCAATTTACTGTTTCTATAGATCTCAAGGGAGAGGGTTGTACTACCGGAATTTCTGTATTTGACCGAGCCAAGACAATTAAGGCGCTTGTAAAGCCAGAAACCAAACCAGAGGATTTTGGTCGCCCAGGACATATATTTCCTCTCAAGGCTAAGGAGGGAGGGGTACTTCGTCGTACAGGCCATACCGAAGCAGCGGTGGACTTGGCGCGCTTGGCAGGATTGGAACCTGCGGGTATTCTTATTGAGATTCTCAATGAAGATGGTTCTATGGCACGCTTACCACAACTAGTGAAAGTAGCTGAAAAACATAATCTTAAGATTATTTCCATAGAGGACTTGATAGCTTATCGTATGCGCCATGATAGTCTTATTGTCAAAAAAGAAGATTTTCCTATTGATACAGACTATGGGCAATTCCGCCTACGAGCTTATGAACAAACAACCAATGGGCAGATACACTTGGCTTTCACCAAAGGTACTTGGGCTAAGGACGAACCTGTATTGACTCGTATCCATGCCAACTTTATCAGTAATGATATCTTGGAACTTTTGCGAAAGAAAGACAATGAACTCAATCGTATCTTCCAACAGATAGATGCTGCAGGTAAGGGCGCTTTTATCGTTATTAACCAAGGAGGTTATTCTCAGAATCTCTTGCACCGTATCCAAGCGATCAAGGCTGCACAGGAAGGCAAACCAGCACCTTCGCAAGTACCTGCTGCTCAAGTAAAAGATATAGGTATAGGGGCTCAAATCCTGATAGACCTTGGTATTTCTCATATGAAACTCCTTACCAACTCCGAACCTTCTCGCTATGTGGGTATGTCGGGCTATGGCTTGGAAATTACAGACTATGTAAGCTACTAATATGAAAATAGACCGACTTCTCTTTGAGGATAAAAACATTATAAAGGATTTTTTCCCTTTGACTTTTACCCGCCCTTCGGCTGAGTTGCGTGCAGGTATTTTAACTTTTGCTGAGCGCTGGCAACGACTTTTGGGGATAACACAAGTGAATTACCTAACTGCGGATTACCTTCAAGGAAAGTATCCTTATACAGGTGTATCAGAAGAGGTAACTCTCTTTATTTATGCTAATTTCTTACCTACACCTCGATTTTTAGAACAAGTACGTTCTCTTGAGGTAGGGGAGTCTATTACATATCAAGGAAGACAATTGGCTTTCCTAGGGAAAAGTATTACCCTTTCGTCTATACCTTCCATAGAGTGGGAAGAGCCTTTGGTGCTTTTTGAAAAACCCACCGATCTTTTTACCTATAATGATAAGGCTATTGAATTTGATTTTGAATTACTTACCAAAGGGCGTACTTCTGCACCGCTTTCACCAACCAATGGTTTTTTAGGTGATAAGGCTAACCTCTTTATAGAAGAAGGTGCTAAGGTCGAGTTTGCTACCCTCAATTGTCAGAAAGGCAAGATCTACATAGGTAAGGATGCCGAAGTGATGGAGGGGAGCCACCTACGTGGGCCTATCGCCCTTTGTGAACATGCTACCGTAAATATGGGGGCTAAGCTCTATGGAGCGACCACCATAGGCCCTTATAGTAAGGTAGGGGGAGAGATTTCTAACTCTGTTATCTGGGGGTATTCTAACAAGGGGCACGATGGTTTCTTAGGCAATTCCGTATTGGGACAGTGGTGTAACTTGGGGGCGGATACCAATGTTTCTAATCTCAAAAACACCTATAATACCATACAGCTATGGGATTACCAAAAGGGTGATTATACTTCTTCAGGGTTGCAATTCTGTGGGGTACTCATGGGAGACCATTCGAAAACAGCTATCAATACCCAAATCAATAGTGGTACCACTGTGGGGGTCTTTGCCAACCTTTTCTCTGCTGGATTTCCAAGCAAATATATCCCCAACTTTGCTTGGGGAGCCTCTGCTGAGAAATACCATCTGGATGAGGCTTTTGCCGTAGCTGAGCGTGTGATGGCACGTAGGGGAATTGCTTTTGATGAGAAGGAACAATATATACTCCAATGGTTATTTGATAACCAATAGGTAAAATGATTCACTAATTTTCTAAGACGCAATAAATTGCGTCTCTACCCTAACGCTGGCTAAGACAATTATGGATTAGCGTAGTCTTCCGTAGAGATGCAATTTATTGCGTCTTGATTTATTGCGTCTTAATAATGAATTAGATTATACAAAAAATTTTTAACCCTTGATTCGTATTATTATTTCACCACTACCGTTTTGATATTGGCAAACTCCCATACGCCAAAGTGGGAAAGCTCACGACCATAGCCTGAGTTCTTGATACCGCCAAAGGGCAAATGTGGATCACTGATGAGCATCTCATTGATATATACCGCACCTTCGTCAAAGCGAGGGGCTTGTGATTTTACAAAATCTACATTTTGGGAGAAAATGGCTACTCCTAAGCCAAAATCAGATTGGTTGCTCAGCGCAATGGCCTCTTCAAAATCTCGGAAGGTAGTGATAACCGCTACTGGGCCAAAGGTCTCTTCCCTGAATACTCGCATGGTAGGAGTAACGTCTGTAAGCACTGTAGGAGTGTAGAAAGCACCGGTACGTTTGCCGCCACAGCGTAGCGTAGCTCCCTCGGCAAGGCTCTGCTTGACCATTTCTTCTATTTCTATTGCCAAGTCTTCCCTTGCCATAGCGCCTATTTCGGTACTGAGGTCGTATTTGTCTCCTTGTTTGAGCCCTTTTACTTTTTCGGTAAAGGCTTCTATAAAGGATTGGGCTATGGATTCTTGCACTAAGATACGCTTACCTGCAATACAACTCTGTCCAGCATTCTGCATACGGGCATTGACGGCTGTGGTGACCGCTTTTGTTAGATCTGCATCTTCACAAACGATAAAGGCAGCACTTCCGCCTAATTCCAAAACAGATTTCTTCAAGTGCTTACCAGCACACTGAGCTACCGACCTACCTGCAGGCTCACTTCCTGTAAGAGTAACGCCCTTGATAGCAGGGTGAGCGATGATTTCCTCTACATGTTGACTTGGCAAAGGCAGGTTCTTATAAATAGGAAAACCTAAGGATTCATCAAGAAAGATTTCTTCCAACAATGCCGCAGCAGTAGGAACATTGGAGGCGTGTTTTACTACTAATACATTTCCTAATAGCAGGTTGGGAATAGCTACACGGAATACTTGCCAAAAAGGGAAGTTCCACGGCATGACAGCCAAAAGAACTCCTAAGGGGTCTAAGCGCACATAACTCTCGCTCCAACTACTCTGTAAGGGTTGTGGGCGGAGAAAATCGTCTATGTGGGTTAGGTAATAATCACATAGCGTAGCACACTTCTTGACTTCAGCAAGAGATTGTGCCAAAGGCTTATTCATATCAGTGGTGATAGCTTTGGCGTATTCTTCACTATGGGCAAGGAGCTTTTCCTTGATGCGAACAATACTTTCTTTACGCGAAGCTAAAGGGCGTGTTTTCCAAGTGTGGTAAGCGTTTTCTACTTCGCTTACAGCAGTAAGGGCTTTATTTAACATCTTTTATAATTAAATGTGTTTAGACTTTTTTGAGGAACTTGGAGATAAACCATAATAGGAGCATTCCAATCCAAGTTACATCAAGATACTCATATCTCATTATCAAACCTTTATATCCGTCAAGCCAACCATTTGCTTGTTCAATTTTAAACCTATTTTTGTACAATTCTTCATCAAAATAAACATCTGGTTGCTCTCCATTTCGGGGATTAGGTTTAATATTTGCTATAATTTCTTTGCTTTCTAAAAACTCTCTAAGAGACTTACTATCAAATCCTGCATCAGCATTGAGAAACAGACCTTTGTGCTCTATTCCTGCTTCTTCTAATAAAGCTAAGATTTCTTTTAGTACTTCTTCTATTTCATATAAGTCATTGTGATTTCCTGCTTTAGGGCTTCCCATTGCTATCATTTGCCCTTTATTATCACACAAAAAAATACTATTGGTGGTTACAGCTTTTTTTCTTGCTTGATAACCTGCTGATTTTCCAATGTGTATGACTACTATCCAAATTATTTCACGAATTCTCCTACCATTATTCTTCCTCCTCCTTTTTCTTTCTCGGAATTTCGGTATACGCCTCCTTTTAATACGATATATCTGTCTTTATAATAAGCAACAGGACGGGAAACTGCAAAAAAATTATCCGCTTCATAAGAATACCAATTTTTCCCTTTATCAAAAGAGTAATTTAGTGTTATATAAGGAATGGAAGATTTGTAATAACATATAAAATCTTTATATTTATAGTATTTTATTTCTTCTTCAGATTCAGTATATATTTCTCTTTCTTCTAAATTATACAAGGTAGCTTTATCTTTTAAAAAATTAAATTTCACCAAGAAAATATCGTCATTTTTCAAATACAAAACATCGTAATTCTGAGACAATACTTTCACTGCTTCCTTTTGGGTGAGAAGATTGTAAGTGTATAAGTTCTTGTTTTCCACATAATATAATGTATTATCTGAGTGTAATCGGTATTTTTTATGTTGCCAATTTTCAGGTATATTATATATTTTATGCGTCTCTATATCTGTAAATTTAGGAATATCATAGGATATACATTCTAAGATTTTCCCATTAAAAGCTCCATAAGAGAAAATAGATCCATCATATTCTCCTATTTTTTCATACTTTAAATTTGAATTGTTTAACAAATAGGCATTTCTTTGATTGTCTGTTTTTTCAGTTTCAATTAAGCAATAGTCTTTAGATACTGAAATGAAATAAATATTCTCATTAACAAATTCTATTTTGTGATATGTCTTCCCTAAGTCTTTTGATATAAAAATAATACCTGTCCGAGAAGGGGTACCTATCCCTTTAAAGCCTGATAAAATTAATGTGTTTTCATCTACAAAATAGAACTCATCGAATTCTATATCATAAGAATTTATATCACATTCTTCATAAATGTCTGTAATTGCAATCC
>NZ_CALHGG010000120.1 GCF_938029845.1 uncultured Capnocytophaga sp. | reverse complement strand
GCGTGTAGGCACCTCAAAACCACTTGCCCTTGCAGGGAGCTTAAAACACACTCCGAAGTCGTGGTTTTTTACTTTTATATTTTTATTGTATTTCTAATGTAATAAAATTTTAATAATATATCCGATACATTACCAATTCTAATCACTATCTTTTCCAGCATTTACTAAGGTAGCGTTGATAAAGAATGCTCCTTTGGTGGCAATAGTCTGTTCGGGGGCTATAGGTTTTACAGGGGCAATGGCAGTATACCCACTTTCGGAAGCTCCTTTTACTACCTCCACTTTCTCAAAAGAGGTTTCTTTATCCGAAGTTTGGGTTACCAGAAAAATGTAGGATTTACCAGCATCCTCTACGATAGCCTCGTTAGGTACAGCAGGGGTCGTTTGTTTGTCAAGACTGATAACCCCTGTTACATTCATTCCATTGATGAGCCCTTGTTTGTCACCCTCTACGTGGCAATGTACAATGATGCTTTTGCTTTCGTTTTCAAACGAAGCCGCAATGTTATACACTTGGGCATCATATTCGCGAGAGGTGTTATTGGTAGGGTTGAAGTGCACTTGTTGTCCTACCTTAATGTAAGGCAAGTCACGCTCATACACTTGCAAGTGCAGGTGTAGCGAACTGTTGTCGATGATTTCCACAATAGGGGTGGAGGCATCTATATAAGCCCCTTTGTTAGTATATACCGCACTGATATTCCCACTAATAGGAGCCACTATCGCCAAAGTAGATTGCATTCCCTTATCGGTGAGTGTTTGAGGGTTTAAGCCCATTAGGCGTATTTGTTCTTCAAGCGAAGCTTTTTCGGTACGGAGAGTGCGTAGCTGAGTAGTAGCGGCTTGTAGGTTCTTACCAGTACCAGCATTCCCTTCATAGAGGGTTTGCTGACGGTCAAGTTCTTGTTTAGCAAGTTCTATCTGACCATTAACGGTGAGCAAGCGCTGTTGTTGTTGCAAGAATTCTGGGTTAGAAACAGTAGCGATTACTTGCCCTTTTTGCACATAACTGCCTATCTCTACCTTTACGCTCTTGATAATCCCCGCATATACAGTCGATACCTTCGCCTGATGGTCGGCAGGCACGCTCAGTATTCCATTGGCTTTGAGGGTAGCGGCAAGAGCTTTTTCTTCTATATGTCCCAAACGAATATCTACAGTTTGGATTTGAGCTTGGGTAAGGGTGGTGAGGTTGCCCCCTTCTTCGTGGTGTTCTTCGCGCTCTTCGAGCTTTTGATTATTGGTAGTTGTAGGAGTGCCATTGCAGGCTGATAGACTAATTCCTATAAGGATAAAAGCGATTTTTATACTATATTTTTTCATTTGTTTTACTGGTTTAAAAGGGATTGTATTTCTATTACTTTTTGATTAAGCGCCTCGATACTCTCAAGGTATGCCAAGCGGGTATCTACGGCTGTCTGTAGGGTGTAAAGGTACTCCACATAGCTTATTTCACCTGCGCTATACCCTAACTGATTGGCTCGGATAATGCGCTCGGCTTCAGGTAGCGCTTCTTGTTTGTAAAACTGATATTTTTGCAAATTCAGTTGGTATTCCTCTTGCAGATTTATCCATTGAGTTTTAAGCTGTTTTTCTGTTTGTTGAGCTGCTTCTATAGCAGCTTCTTTCTGATATTTATAAGCTTTCACCTTGGCACGGGTAGCGGTAAAAATAGGAACTGAAAGCCCTATGGTGGCAAAGTGAAAACGTTTACTTCTATCAGTATAGGTCTCTACCCCTCCAATGGTTAGCATTCCTATAAGAGACTGATTGGTATAGCCCAATGTAAGGTCGGGCAGGGCTTGGGCACGCTCTAGACGTTTGTTGTGCTCAGCTATGTTTGCTTCTTGATAGCTGAGTTGTACCAAAGGGTGCTGAGAGAGTTGTACATCCGAAGGCTCACTGAGTAACAAAGGCTCATACACGGGCGACTTGGTAATGGTAAATGCTTCTTCTGTTTGCATTAACGTACGCAAGTTGCGATAGGTAGCTTGTTGTATAGTTTTGTTCTGTTGAAGTAACAAACTTATTTCTCCTTTCTTCACTTGGGCAGTGTTAATATCTATCTTCTTGGTATCCCCTGCTTTATAGCGTACTTCAGCAATGCGAATAAAATTATTGTAGAGACTATCAAGCTGCAAGAGCTGTTCCTCTTTAAAAGTCAAATATTGCAATTGCTGATATGCGTTGCGCACTTGCCGCTTCAGTTCATTCTGCTGAAGGGCTAATTGCCCTTGTTGTAATTGTGTCTCTGCTTGATAGAGCTTTTTGCGAGCAGCAAATACTGTAGGCAAAGGAATAGATTGTGATACACCTACTGAAAGGTCTTTTTCAGCACTGCTGTACTGCCCGTATTGCCCTGTAAAGTCTGTTTTAGCCAATTCAAAAGAGGTTCGCTCTTTAGCACTTGCTCCTTGTAGCTTGAGTTGTGCTGCCTTAATCACTCCATTGTTCTTAAGGGCTATTTGCTCTATTTCTTGTAGCGAGTAAGACTGCTGAGCGTGTAGCGCTATAGGACTGATAAGCAATAGGGCTATCGTGAGTACTTTAGCTGAAGGACGGCGCCAAGAAAAGGTACTATTGAAAGCGATGTAAAGCAATGGAAGCACGAAGAGGGTGAGGAAGGTAGCCGATACTAACCCCCCAATAACCACTGTAGCTAAGGGGCGTTGTACTTCTGCTCCTGCTCCTTGACTGAGTGCCATAGGTAGGAAACCTAAGCTCGCCACCATAGCCGTCATTAGCACGGGGCGCAAACGCATTTCGGTACCCGTAATCACGTGATGCAAAAGGTTGGTCATTCCTTCTTTTTTCAGCTGGTTGAAAGTGCCAATAAGCACTATACCGTTGAGCACTGCTACCCCAAAGAGCGCGATAAAACCAATACCCGCACTAATACTAAAAGGCATTCCCCGAAGAAGCAAGGCAAATACGCCCCCAATGGCACTCATCGGGATAGCACTAAAGATGAGTAAGGATTGTTTTATAGAGTGGAAAGCAAGGTATAACAAGAAAAATATTAAAAGTAGGGCTACCGGTACGGCAATAAGGAGCCTATCGGTGGCTTTTTGTAGGTTTTCGAACTGACCGCCATAGGTAAAGTAATAGCCCGTAGGGAGCTTTACGCCCTTTAATTTTTGTTCTATATCACTCACCACACTCTGCACATCGCGCCCTTGCACGTTGAAGCCAATGACGATACGGCGCTTGCCTGCTTCACGGCTTACTTGTGCGGGGCCTAATTCATATTTGATAGTGGCCAATTGGCTCATCGGCACCTGCCCATTTTCGGTAGCTACCATCATATGCTGTACATCGTCAATTCCGGTACGATGGAGGCTATCGAGGCGTACCACAAGGTCGAACCTTCGTTCGTTCTCGAAGACAACCCCAGCCTTCTTACCAGCAAAGGCGGTACTGAGTACCTCATTGACCTCTTGCACCGAAAGTCCGTAGTTGGCCAAACGCACACGGTCGTAAGTAACATTGATTTGCGGAAGTCCGCTTACTTTTTCGACCTGTGGGGCGGTAGCACCTTCTGTTTTCTGGATAAGTTGGCTTACTCTTTGGGCGTAGTGGGCGAGGGTATCCATGTTTTCTCCAAAGATTTTTATCGTTACATCCTGTCTGACACCTGTCATCAATTCGTTGAAACGCATTTGTATAGGCTGGCTTTTCTCAAAGAAGACCCCAGGAATATCCTTGAGCCGCTCAATGATGGCATCTCCTAATTCCTCATAGGAGCGACCACTTTTCCATTGGTCTTGGCTCTTGAGTACGATCACAATATCGGAGGCTTCCAGCGGCATAGGGTCGGTAGGTATTTCGGCAGAACCTGTTTTGCCTATCACCATTTTCACCTCGTCGAACTCACGAATCAGGCGAGAGGCCTGCATGGAAGTCTCCAAGCTCTGCTTCAGGGAAGTGCCCGGTGGCAGAATACATTCAAAAACAAAATCGCCTTCTTGTAGTTGTGGAATAAACTCACCTCCCATACGGCTGAAAATGCCTACCGCAAGAACGAACAGTACCACGGTACTGCCTATTATCCATCCCCTAAGGCGGATAGAACGGACAAAGAGCGGTTGGTAGTGACGGTAGAGCCAGCTTATCATTCGCTCGGCAAAACTGCGCTTGTCACTTACTGTTTTAGGTAGGAGCAAAGCGCTCATGGCAGGGATATAAGTCAGGGAAAGGATCAGGGCACCCAAAATAGCAAAGACGACGGTTTGTGCCATAGGGCGGAACATCTTGCCCTCTACTCCTACCAAGGTAAGAATGGGAATATACACCATCAGGATGATAATCTCTCCGAAGGCGGCACTACTGCGTATTTTGGAAGCGGAATGGAATACCTCCTCATCCATTTGTGCTTGGGTAAGTCGTTGGTGGTTCTTTCGGATCGCCAAGTGGTGCATCACTGCTTCTACCACGATAACCGACCCATCAACGATAATTCCGAAGTCTATTGCCCCCAAGCTCATCAGGTTCGCACTTACCCGAAAGAGGTTCATCATTCCTAAGGCAAAGAGCAAAGAAAGTGGAATGGCAGTAGCTACAATCAGTCCTGCTCTCAAGTTGCCTAAGAAGAGTACCAAAACGAAGATGACAATCAGTGCCCCCTCTAAGAGGTTTTTCTCTACCGTGTGAATAGCGCGTTGCACTAGGTCGGTGCGGTCTAAGAAAGGTTCTATTACTACATCGTCAGGCAAGGATTGTTGTATAGTGGGTAGTTTTTCTTTAATACGGCTAACTACCTCGTGGCTGTTTTCACCTTTGAGCATCATCACTACCCCACCTACGGCATCTACTTCGCCATTGTAGGTAAGAGCCCCATAACGAATGGCACTCCCTAAGCGCACTTCAGCCACATCTTTGATAAACAAAGGTGGTGTATGTTTGCCTATAGCGATATTGCCTATATCGGTGAGAGAGGTAGCCACACCTATCCCACGTATAAAATATGCATTAGGGCGCTTGTCTATATAAGCACCTCCCGTATTTTGGTTGTTCTGTTCTAAGGCGGTGAAGAGGTCGCTCACACTCACCCCCATAGCACGCAAGCGGTTAGGGTCTATAACCACCTCATATTGTTTGAGCTCTCCCCCAAAACTATTGATTTCGGCAATGCCTTTGGTACCATATAGCTGACGCGCCACAATCCAATCCTGCATAGTGCGGAGGTCTTTGGCTGAATATTTGTTTTTGCTCTGCTCTTTAGGGCGAATAATATACTGATATACCTCCCCCAGTCCTGTACTCACGGGCGAAAGTTCGGGGGTGCCTATTCCCTTGGGGATTTGCTCCTGCGCTTCTTTGAGTTTTTCATTGACTAACTGACGGGCAAAGTAGATGTCCATATCTTCGCTAAAAACGGCAGTAATCACCGAGAGTCCAAAGCGCGAAATACTGCGTGTCTCTTCCAGCCCAGGAATATTGGCTATAGCTTGTTCTATAGGGAAAGTAACGAGTTGCTCCACTTCCTGCGAGGCAAGAGTAGGCGTAGAAGTGATAATCTGTACTTGGTTGTTGGTAATATCGGGAACGGCATCAATGGGGAGCCTCATAGCACTCCATACACCCCAAATGATAAGGGCAAGAGTCATCAAGCCTACAAGAAACTTGTTCTTGATGCTGAATTTAATAATTTTATCTAACATAATCTTTCTTTAAGTGTGAATAAATAGGAAGAATGCCTCAAGAATAATTCTCAAAGCAAAAATATTAGCGGGTACTAACTAAACAATAAAGATAGATTATACTTTAGGAGGCGTCCAGATATTACCATAGTAAGCCGATACCCACACCTCGGTATAGAGGGGGAGGCTATGAGGGTGAATAGTTACTATAGGTGCTTCTATAGTGAAAGTATTGAAGGAAAAGCTGTCCACAAGCACCTGACAGCAAGTGCATACGCAGAAAGGGGAACAAACATCTAAGTGAAGATGCGAAGGAGTATCATCAGGCGTAGCTACTAATCGAAAAGCAGTGTTTTCACCTTCATATATAGGCATATCAGCACAGGGAACTCCTGTGAGCACCAGCAGATATAAACTAAATATAAAAGTGAAATATTTCATATTGGGGGCAAAGATACATTTTTTTTTCAATCTGACAAAATTTTTTGATTTTGTCGCATTCTACTACATAATTAAAATAACACATCTGACACATTACCAGCTCCACGCAGACGTGCAGCAACGCACGTCTGCGGGTGCAAAGGTAAATTTTTTTGGTTATATTGTCAAGATGTTGTACCTTTGCACCTAGAAGTTACTAAGAAAATAGGTGTAATCAAATGAAATAAGAGCTATTACTAAATCATTACCTAATCTTCTTGTAATTCCTGTATCTTCTTTATTTAAAATAGATTATATAAGTAGTTTCAATTTTCCTGCAAAATTACGAATTAATTTGCTAATTGACAAATTAGCAAATTTGCCAATTAATTCGTATTTTTGCACTTTGATAAACAAACAACAGTTATGGCTAAGAGCGTACGGGTGCGCTTTGCACCCAGTCCTACAGGACCGTTACATATAGGAGGGCTACGTACTGCCCTCTTTAACTATTTATTTGCTAAAAAACATGGGGGAGATTTCCTCTTGCGTATTGAGGATACAGACCAAGTGCGCTATGTGGAAGGAGCCGAGGCATATATTATGGAAGCCCTCCAATGGTGCGGGATTACCTATGACGAAGGCGTGGGTAAGGAGGGAGGCCCTCACGCCCCCTATCGCCAGAGTGAGCGCAAGGCAATCTATGCCGAGTATGCCCAGTTGCTTTTGGACAAGGGTGAGGCGTACTATGCCTTTGATACAGCGGAAGAATTGGATGTGCAGCGCAAAGCCTATGAAGAACGTGGAGAAACCTTTATATACAATTGGCACAACCGCGAAAAGCTCAACAATGCTTTCTCCCTTTCCCCAGAGGAGGTAAAAAAGCGTATAGAAGAAGGGATGCCTTATGTGGTACGATTTAAGATGCCACAGGAAACTCTTACCCTACACGACCTGATTCGTGGTGAGGTAGTGGTAGATACTAAGCTCTTGGATGACAAGGTACTCTTCAAGTCCGACGGTATGCCTACTTATCACTTGGCGAATATCGTAGATGACCACCTTATGGAGATTACTCATGTAATCCGTGGAGAGGAGTGGTTACCCTCCATGGCACTCCATGTACTGATGTACAGGGCTTTTGGCTGGCAGGCACCTCAGTTTGCCCATCTGCCATTGATCCTTAAGCCAGCAGGTATGGGCAATGGAAAGCTTAGCAAGCGTGATGGAGACAAAATGGGCTTCCCTGTATTCCCTTTGGAATGGGTGGATCCAGTGAGCAAAAATATCTCTAAGGGCTACCGCGAAGGAGGCTACTTGCCTGAAGCCTTAGTGAACTTCTTGGCACTATTGGGCTGGAATCCAGGGGTAGAGCAAGAACTCTTCTCGGTAGAGGAGCTTATAGCGCTCTTTGATTTGGAAAAAGTCAATAAGGCGGGGGCTCACTTTGATATAGAAAAAATTAAGTGGTTCAATCACCAATATTTACAAAAAATACCCGTAGCCACTTTGGTGGAGGATTTCTCTCCGATCTTGGCTGAAAAGGGTATAAATGTTTCCAAGGAAAAACTTTTGGATATAGTAGCATTGATACGTGAGCGTGCCACTTTCCTTACTGACTTCTGGGACTTGGCACACTTCTTCTTTGAAGCACCTACCCAGTATGAGGCTAAAGCCCTTAAGAAACAGTGGAAGGAAAATTCGGCTGAGATAGTGAAGCAGTTGATAGGAGTTGTAGAAGGTCTTACCGACCTTACACCTCATCATATAGAGACACAAATCAAGGATTTTATCACCCAAAATAATCTCGCTCTAGGACAAGTAATGCCACTCATTCGCCTTTCTTTGGTAGGGGAGATGAAGGGGCCTGATGTATTCTCTATCATCGCAATCTTAGGGCGTGAAGAGGCAGTACGTCGCCTGCAACATCTTGTACAATATCCTAAGGAGTAGTAAGTTATGAAAAAATATCTCATTGTAGGTTTAGGAAACATAGGGGAGGAATACCGTTATACACGTCATAACATTGGTTTTCTAGCAGTGGAGGACTTAGCCAAGCAAAAGGAGGTGGAATTTACCACTGTACGCTTGGGTGATATGGCTACTTTCTCTCACAAAGGGCGTACTTTTATCCTTTTAAAGCCTTCTACCTTTATGAACCTAAGCGGAAAAGCAATAAAATACTGGTTGGATAAGGAAAAAATCCCAATAGAGAATCTTCTAGTGATTGCCGATGACCTGAATTTGCCTTTCGGAAGTATTCGTATCAAGAAAAAAGGCTCTGATGGAGGACATAATGGCTTTAAGAATATACAAGAGGAACTCCAAACAACTACTTATGCACGCTTGCGTTTTGGTATCAGTGCCAATTACGCCAAGGGTACTCAGATAGATTATGTCTTAGGTCGTTGGAGCGAGGAAGAAGTTGCCTTGCTTCCTGAGAGATTGGAGAAAATCAGTGAGGCGATTCTCTCTTTTGGTTTAGCGGGGGCAGATACCACCATGAACCTATACAATAATAAATAGAAGCCTATGGCTAATATCCAAATCTATAATGCTTCAGCGGGCAGTGGGAAGACCTTTACTTTGGTAAAGTCCTTCCTAGAGCTTATTTTGGCTACCAAGAATGTGGAGGCCTACAAAACACTCTTGGCGATCACCTTTACCAATAAGGCGGTCAATGAGATGAAGGAACGGGTAATCAATCAGTTACTTCTTTTCGCTACGCCTGACAACGAAGTAGAAGAGGGAGGAAAAAAAGCGTCAGAAGATGTGATGTTCCTCCAGCTAGCGGAAGAATTACAACTCTCTCCCAAGGAGTTACAGGAACGTTCGCAAAAGGTGCTTAGGCATATACTACACAACTATGCGGGATTTACCATAACAACTATTGATGGTTTTAACCAGCGATTGATACGCTCTTTTGCCTTTGACCTGAAGCTCAATCCTAACTTTGAGGTCTTTTTGGAAACCGATGATCTCTTGCGCTTGGCGATAGAAAACTTGTTCAAGAAGACTAACGAAAACCAACTCTTGACCAAGCTCCTCTTGGAGTTCTCTCGCGACAAGATAGAAGAGGATAAGGATTGGGATATAGCCACAGAACTCTTCGAGATTTCTAAGCTG
Organism: uncultured Capnocytophaga sp.; assembly: GCF_938029845.1. Lineage (GTDB taxonomy): Bacteria > Bacteroidota > Bacteroidia > Flavobacteriales > Flavobacteriaceae > Capnocytophaga. The sequence goes on along the minus strand of NZ_CALHGG010000120.1, from coordinate 2,866 downwards.
CTGACCAATGAAAATCATTATGCCTATATAAGAGAATTGGAAGGAAAGCAACTAACCGATTTTCAACAGCTTAAGGAGGATCTAAAACAGCAACGCAAGGACTTATATGCAGCAGTGGGCGCAGCGGTCAAGGATTTTTTTACCTTCACTCAGCAGCAGGCTATCACTTCCGCTCATTTCTCTCGAGGTTCTCTGTATAATTTCTTTGAGAAAATAAAAAGAAATGGAGTTTATGCCATAGAAAAAGCAGCTTTTACTCGAAATTGGTTTGTAGATGCGGCTGATAAACCTCTCTATCCTAAGTCCCTTCTAAAGAGTGAACCTGCACTGGCTCAATTATTAGATGAAAAACAACCATGGATAGCCGATTTGCTTCATTCCATAGAAAAAAGCTATTGGTGGGAACAGTTTTATAAGCATCTAATAAAGAATGTAACCCTTTTGGCAGTACTCAAAAGCTTGCAAGAGGAGATTCTAGCGATTAAGGAGGAAGAGAACATATTGCCGATTTCAGAGTTTAATAGCATTATTCATCAAACGATTATAGAGGAGCCTTCACCTTTTATCTATGAAAAAATAGGTACCCGTTACCAGCACTACTTTATAGACGAATTTCAGGATACCTCTACATTGCAGTGGGAAAATATGTTGCCCTTGATTGCTGATGCAGTACATAGCGAAAACCTTAGCAAGCAACAAGGGTCTTTGCTTATAGTAGGGGATGCTAAGCAATCCATTTACCGCTGGCGAGGGGGTAGGGCAGAACAGTTTATGGAGCTGTATAACAAGGAAAAAATTCCTTTCCATATAGCGCAAGAGGTACAGAATCTTGCCTATAACTACCGTAGCCGAAGAGAAGTGATTGACTTCAATAATGATTTCTTCCACTTTATCGCATCTTCTCCTTTGTTGTTCAACAATAGTGGAGAATATAGGTATGATGAGTTATATCGCAATGCAATACAGAAAACGCCTGAAAGAGAGCAGCAAAAAGGTTTTGTAAGTATAGAATTTGTAGATAAAAAGAATAAAAAAGATTCAGAAGATACCGAATCAGAAGCAATAGAGGATGAAAATACACTAGATAACGAAGATATTTATATAGAAACTATTGAAGGGTATATAAAAGAAGCAAAAAGTAATGGATACTTGGATAAAGATATTTGTATACTCTCTCGAAGGAATGTAGAATGTATTGAAATAGCTGGAAAATTATCTGAAAAAGGTTATAATGTTATCTCTTCTGAGGCTTTATTGCTCAAAAATATACCAGAAATACAATTCTTGATACACTTAATTTCTATTTCTCTCTATCAGGGGAATGAAAAGGAAAAAATAGAATTGCTCTTTTCTTATACCAAGGTAAAACATATCACCGATATTCATACTTTTATGAATCAGTATGCTCATAAGCCCGTGGAGGATTTCTTTTCGGCTATGGGATTCTCCTTGTCACATTTTCACTTGTATTCTTTTTACGAAGGCATTGGTTATGCGATAAGAATATTTGATTTGGCAAAACCTTCGGATGCTTATTTGGCGCAATTCCTTAACGTAATATACGAATATAAGAGCGTGCGCAATGGTAACGTTGCTGATTTTCTTACTTACTGGGAGGAAAAGAAAGATAAGTTGGCTATTAGTGCTCCAGAGGGAGTTAATGCGATATCCATCATGACCATTCATAAGAGTAAGGGGTTGGAATTTCCTGTAGTTATCTATACAAAAGTCAATGACAAGTTACGCTCAGCTAAGGATACACTTTGGATACGTGTACCTAAGGAACAATATCATGGTTTTGAACATTTGTTGATAGATGATTATAGTGGTTTGGAAAAAATAGATGCCGATATTGTACTCCAACAGAGCCAAATGGAGCTTCTCGATACGATCAATACCATGTATGTGGCTATGACACGTCCTAAAGATTTGCTCTATATACTCTGTGATTTGCCTAGAGAGAAGAAAGAAGAAAAAATCAGCACCCTTTCTGAAATATTAAAGATTTATTTGCAGGAAAAACAAAAATGGAATGAGGAGGAACTGCGTTATACTTTTGGAAAAATAGTACCTATTGACATTCCCCCTCTAAAGGAAACTCATTATATTCCCTTCAAGCAAAGAGCAACGATTACACCTTCTTATACAATTGTAACTCGTGCAGGATCCATGTGGAATACCCAGAGAGAAGGGGCGATAGCACGAGGTACGCTCTTGCATGAGTTATTGGGACAACTCACTACTAGGGACGATATCCCCCAAGTATTACAACAGTTCTTTGGGGAGGGTCGTATCACTCAGCAACAACTCCCACTGCTTAAGCAGCAATTGCAGCAACTTACTTCACACCCTTTACTAAAGGATTATTATACGGCGGATTATGTTATTTATAACGAGCGGGAATGGTTAGATATAGTAGGGGAGTACCTACGTCCTGACCGTGTGGCGTATGATCCCAATAGAGGTACCGCCGTTATCATTGATTATAAGACGGGAGAAGACCATCCCCAGTACGAAACCCAAATAAGGAGATATACACAAACTCTCGAACAAACAGGCTGGAAAGTAGAGAAATCTTTTTTGGTGTTTATCAATCAGCAGATTACCGTAAAACCCCTGTAGAGACGCAATTTATTGCGTCTTAAAACCTCCCCGCTGGCGCGAGTTTGCAACTCGTGCCTACTATAAATAGAGTTTGCAGTTCGTGCCTACAACAATAGAGTTTGCAGCTCATGTCTACTATAAGTCTTGCAGTCCTATAAAGTAAAAAATCCTTGATGTTATCATCAAGGATTTCTTTTGCAGAGCGGAAGACGAGGTTCGAACTCGCGACATTCAGCTTGGAAGGCTGACGCTCTACCAACTG
>NZ_CALHGG010000119.1 GCF_938029845.1 uncultured Capnocytophaga sp. | reverse complement strand
TGCGCGGCAAAGGCAATGCCGAGAGTTTCGATTCGGCTTCACACGGGGCAGGGCGGGCTTTCTCGCGCAATGAGAGCAAGAACCGTTTTACCAGTTCCGACATCAAAAAAGCCCTCAAAGCCAAAGATATTACCCTCATCGGAGGCAATGCCGAAGAAGCCCCTATGGCGTATAAGAACATAGAAACCGTAATGGCTTCTCAAAGCGATTTGGTAGCTATCATCGGTACTTTCCAACCAAGAATTGTACGTATGGACAAGTAGTTAATGAGCTAATTAGCCAATGAGTCAATTAGTAATTAGCTCATTAACTCATTGGCAAATTAGTAAATTATTTTTATCTTTGTCCCTGCAATCATTAAGCATTGACAATTAACCATTAACAATTAAGAAAGTGGCCAAGAAAAAGAAAACCCTACCAGCAAACTTCTACGAACTGATAGAAGCCAAAGATTTAGATGCGCTAAAAGCGGTGTTCAACGAATGTGAGCTAAACGCTTATGACCGTCGTTCGTTCAAGACCCCTGCGCTTTCTTTTTATAAGATTCCGTTGGAGCTAATGGACTGGCTCATTGCCCAAGGAGCAGATATCAATGCGAGAGATGAATACGAATGCACCCCATTGCACTATCACGCCCAAGTAAATAATATAAAAAAAGTAGCGTTATTATTGGAAAGAGGTGCTGATATAGAGGCGCAGGACAGATACAAGAAAACCCCTCTGCTCTTTGCTGAATACCACGCTGAAGTAGCTGAGTTACTCCTTGAAAAAGGTGCTAACATCAATGCCAAAGACGATAGGGGGCATAATGTAATAGAGCGTACACTCATAACAGCAAGGGGAGGCTATTTGCCCAAAGCCCTCAAGGCTATCAAAATATATTTGAATGCTGGATTGAAGCCTACCAAATATGCTAAAGAACGACTGACTATCATAGGTGAAGACTTCGAATTTCGCCGTGCTGATACGGATGCTGAATGGTTAGAAGAAGCAGATGCTGCCCTCCAAGAACTATACAAACTCTTTGATGTGCCTCCTGTACCTCGCCGTATACAACACGATGGCAAATCTGCTATTATACTGGCAGGGGATACGTGGGAAGAACGTTACGAGCAGGCGTGGACACTCTTGGTGCCCAGTAGTGGTAGCGCAATTACGGTACAAGGTGAGGTAGTACGTATAGCAGGTAGAGTGAATGATGAACTTTTTCGCAATGCTATGGGCAACTGGAATAAGGAATACCGCAAGATGCTCACTGCCATTAGCGGTTACCTGCAACAAGGTAATCCCCTCTCGGAGAGTGAACTCGCCGAAGTGGCTGATATTCAAAAGCATATTTTGGAGGATGACGGCACTGGCACCCAACGCCTATGCGAATTGGCGACCGCTTGGGTCGTGCAGAATCCAGAGCCTATCGCTTTGGGGGAAGTGAATTATAAGTATTAGGGGTCAGGTGTTAGCTGTTAGGTGTCAGGCATCCAATTTGTCTGTCCCGTCTTCTATTATTAACAATATCATACAAACCTATAAATGAATAACAATACACCATCTCTTTGGCAGAAGATACAACAATCATTACTTGCCATTGTGCCTTCAATAGGAGAAAGTTTTCAGAAACCTGCTAAGGAGGCTCAAATTAAGGCATTGGAGGATGCCGTAGCGCAACCCCTCCCTGAGAGTTTCAAAGAGTATTTGCGTACTTTCAACGGACAAGAGCAAAGTGATAGCCCCCATTATTTTATGGGGTATAACTTATTGCTTCCCACAGATGAAATTATTGAGACCTACCAAATGCTAGTAGAGGACTTTGAAGGGGAATCTATTGCTGATGAGCTCAATCCTAACAAAATTCAACCTGTATTATGGGATAAAGGTTGGATTCCCTTTACAGATTTTGAAGCGACAACCCGTATTTGCATAGATCTCAACCCTGCTACCAATGGGGTGAAAGGGCAAGTAATTATGCTATACCCTGGGATTGATTACCAAAGTGATGAGGTAGTATTAGCCAATTCTTTTGAAGAGTTCACTCAGAAAATATGGAATATATTAGATGCAAAGGACTATTCTTTTGAAGAGGGTATTATAGAACAAGATTTTTTAATTTAAAAACCACCACACAATGACCTTAGTCGAACAATACGTAGATGAAATGAATTTAGAGGAATAAAATGAAAAACCTCAATATCTAAATCTTATGAATAATAAACCAATTACTGCGCAAGAGCGCAAAAACAGAAGTATCGCAATACTTGTGTCGCAAGGCGTACCTTATATAGAACATTTGCCCTTTCGTTATGAAACAGAGGAAGTAACCCCTCGTGATAAAAAAGAAGTCATAGAGCGGGCGGTATGCTCATTTGCTTCTATAATGTGTGCTTTATCTATCAGTAAAGGTGAATATTCCGAAGAGGATAGAGTATATGCGGAAGATTTTCTTTCGGAAAAATACAATGTCCTTGAGTTGCTAACTCCTATGGAACAGCAGGTGATTGCAGGTACTATAAGTGAGGCAGGAGCTATGAATGCCACTTGGAAATACGAGTCATTATGGGTATTACTATGGGCTCTGGGCATCGTAGAAGAATTATCATTCCCCAATGAGATTTGTGATTGCGATTTGATAATGGATACAATGGGCGAGTTTGAGGGGCTTGATGACTTTATGGCACATACCACCCTGCGCCCCATAGAAGAAATCTTACAAGCCTTAGACTTGCACTATCGTTACCACTGGACAACAGTAAATGCTCGTATATACGGTTCAGACTTAGCAGATTTAGACGAAGATATCGTAATGGAACGCCGTGCAGGTTTAGAATGGTTGTGTTGCAAAGGACAAGAGAACGACAACCTTACTGATACTTACAACGCTTGGGATCACCCTGAATTAGGTACTTAAAATCAATAATTACTTCTTTACTGATGACAAAATACATCAAACTTTTTTTGAGATTCGCAGTAAGTACCTCTATGCTTTCAGCAGTAGCCGATCGTTTTGGCTTATGGGCGGCGAAAATCTCTGTGTGGGGCAATATGGATAACTTCTTACGATACACCCAATCGCTATTACCTTATTTCCCGACTTCCTTGGCCAATGCAGGAGGCTGGATAGCGACCTTGTTGGAAATGGTATTTTCGGTATGCCTATTGTTAGGCTTTAAAACCGAATTGGTAGCCAAGCTATCTGGGGTGCTTATTGCTTGTTTCGGTTTGGCAATGTTCACCTCCGTAGGGCTAAAAGCTACCTTCGACTATTCGGTATGGAATGCCGTTGGGGCTTGCCTCGCTATTAGCTGTTTGAAAGAAAAACATTGGGAGATAGACAGCGTTATAAAGTAAGCGCTGTGAGGGAAAGTGAGCTACAAACTTTATTTATAGTTAGGTACGAGCTACAAGCTCGTGCCAGTAAGGATTACCCTAATTTGAATACTTAGTAATCATATAATATCAAATGATAATGTAGTTTTAAACGAAATACATCTATAACTGAAATAAAATGAGTAATTATAAATTATTAAGAAAAGATTTTACAACAGAAATTGAACGATGTCATTTTGTAGAAGAAGACTAATATCTCAAAAGGTGTATGTAGTCAAGAATATCGATACAGGAGAAGTATTTTCTTCTGGGCGTTATTGTACTGAAAGGAATGTAAATGCAGATTTAAGATCAATACCTGATTTTACAAAATATATTATAGAAACATTAGAAGATGAAGAAGGTGAAAATCAAAATCAAGAAAATCAAGAGAGAAATATTCATAACCAGAATATTCATAGAAATGATGATAAGAAAAAAGCAATAGAATACATTGAGCTAAGAGAGAATAAACTTATAGAAGAATTTGAAGGAGTTTCGTATAGATATCTAAAAGACTATTATCTAACTTTTATTAAAAAAGGGGACTTAACGGATGAAGAAGTTAGACATATTTTAAATATAGAGAATGCTGCTCCAGATATTTTAAAATTAGATAATTTGCATAGATGCTATTCATATTCTTTTTGGATTAAAAAAGCTATTAGAGAAGGTTATTCAGTAGATTTTTTAGGCTCTATACTAAGATATCTATATAAAAATTTTAAAATTACCCTTAAACAAAAGGAATCTGTTAATAATATTTTTACAAAAATCGGAAATTTTCGCTATTTAGATTAATAGTTATATTATAAAAATGACAGAAATGGATAATATGTTCTCCTGTACCACCAAAAAAGTATTATAATTTTTTGAGTAGTACAAGATTTTTATAAGTGAGATCATTTACTTTTCTTGTATAAATAATGAAAATCATCTCTAAATTCAAAGATTACTACGACTATAAAGTCGCTGAATATGGCACGGACGAAAACCTCGTCTATGACCGCCGTAATGGAACGATTGTAGATAGACAGCGTATTTCTCCAGAAGAATCTAACCTTGCCTTGTATTCAACGCTATATGTAGGAAGTGAAGTGGTACATCTTTTTATTACCCAAAATAAAATCTATACCCATTTTGATCTAGTAGATATAGAAAGAAAAAAAAGGAGGTATTATTTTTTTGACGGATACTGTCTAAAATTCCGAGATGGGAAACAATATGAGTATAAAAGTAATCTTTGGTTAGGTTATTTTTCAGATACAGCTGATTTCATTCGTGAGAATAATGGTTTTCATATCAGGGAAGAAACTCATTTGTCTTGGGAAGAACTCTCAAAAATACCGTTACTACTCATTACGAGTGATTATAGAACGAAAAATCGAAAAGTATATATAAACCCTAGTTTGCAGGAACTCGGCGTCTATATCGACCCCGATTTTGTATGGCAACACATTGTGCAGTACCTTTCCGACCTCAAAACCCAAGCCGAGCAATCTCCCGAACTGCCCAATGAGCTGAAAATAGACAGCAAAGGCTTTGACAAAAAACGCTCTTTTCGCCCCAAAATGAAGTAATTTGTTAATTGAATGAACTATCTCAAAGAAATACAAACCCTCAAAACTGAGCTCGCCCTTCCCTTACAGAAAGCCAAGACCCTATTAGAGCAAACTGCAGGTGATATTCCAGCTGCCATAGCCCTCTATCACCAAGAGAATATAGCCGCTATAATGGTAGAAACTGAGTGCGAGTGCTGGGAAGCGGAAAGCGTATATGAGCGTTTCAATCACAATGTTGAGAAGGCTGTAAAACACATTTTTAGTACTTCACTAACTATAAGTGTGGATAATAGGAGAGACACCAGCGAAAGAGGTATGGGCTATATCATCACTGCCTTGGATACTGATCTGAACGTTGTTTCCAAGCGCTCTATCTTTATCCCAATAGAAGATTTTGATCAATATCTTTTAGAAGATTTCAAGTCCGTATTTCCCCTATACCAACCTCAATGGAATAAGATAGAACCCCATTTCAAGGGTACCACTAGTAACCTTTTTGATCCCACCACATGCCAAAAAATCATCACACAACTGCGCCAGCGTACATTTACCGATGAAAAAGTAAAAACCTTTGTGCAGAAGGTCATCACTGATTTGGAGGGAAAACTCTCCACCTGCGCTTATATAGAGGTCTATGGAAATATATAAAAACAAACACAAATGAAAGAACAACTCCACCGTATCCAACAGAAATTAGCCCAAGCCAAAGCTGCCGATAAAAACCTAGAAGTATTCGGAGCCAGCTCACACAAGTACCACCTTAACCCACCTGTAAGTGAGGTGGAAATCCTTGCCTTTGAACAAAAATACGAACTTACCTTGCCTGAGGGCTATCGCGATTTCCTACTTACCATAGGTGACAAAAATGCTGAAAGATTAGAGAAAATAGCAGGTCCTTACTATGGGCTTTTTGATTTTGATAGAGCACAAGAACAATTTCTTCTTGGCGACGGCACTCCTTACCTAAAGGCTCCTTGTGCCCTCTCTCCTGATATGACAGATGAAGAATGGGAGGCTTTTAGCAGAGAACTTTTGGAAGCTGAAATAGCAGAACAAGAAGCCAAGGAAAACCATACAGAATTTCTGTTAGACGATGCTACTTATGAAGCACTTCACGGAAAGGTATATAGCGGTCTCTTACCCCTAGGCTCACAGGGTTGCTCTATGTACCACGCCTTGGTGCTTAACGGCAAATATGCAGGGCGAGTAGTGAATATAGATCTTGATTTGAGAAAACCTAAGTTTGCTTTTGAAACTACTTTCTTGGATTGGTACGAACGCTATTTGGACGAGGTGATCTCTGGCGATTTGATAGGAAACACTTTAGCCCGTTTTGGTTATAATCGTCGTGGCACTATTGAAGTTCTTCTAAATGACTATCAGCAAACTACCGATTTGCAAGAGCAAAAGAACTGTAGGGAAGCTCTTTGGTATAAGAAATTTCCTTTTCTTGCTGAAACGTTCCCCACTATTGAAAAAATCATCAGCTGGAATAAGGAAGATAAGCACTTCTTTATCAACCTTCTTTTGCGCTCTTCTTACCAGCACGCCAAGCCCTATCTAACCACTTTGATAAAGGAGGATTTTGAAAAAGCAGTGGAAATGATATGTTTCTATGCAAAAAAACATTATGCCGACTGGATAGAAGTCGTAAAAGCGCAAATCCCAACTATTGAGGATTTAGATGTATTTAGGCGTGCAAGTTCCATAATCTCTGACTGTCCTAACAGTAATTTTGAGCCTGTTATCGTACCATTTACGCATCATCCTATTGTTCAAATGCGTGAATATGCTTATTATACCCTCTCCAAAAGTTCTAATAGGGAAGCCTTTTTGGAGGTTTTTATCAACGGTCTACAAGATACAGACAATAATGTACTGAGAGCAGTTATCCAAGCTCTATCAGGTATAACTGACGAACGTTTGTTACCCTATTACAAACAAATAGCCAAGCGTTTCCCCAAAGAGAAAGACTATATTCTTAGCAACTTAGAACGCCGCTTAGCTTCTTTTGGGCTCACTATAGAAGAAGCAAGAAAGTAAAAAAACAATTATCTCTTGACTTTTGGATTGAAAAGTTGTATTTTTGCTTCTAATTATAGACTTTTTTGGAAAGGAAAATACCCCCTAACAACTAACACCTATGTATCAAGAACAACTCCACCGTATTCAGCAAAAGCTTGCCCAAGCCAAAGCTGCTGATAAAGACTTAGAAGTATTCGGTGCCAGCTCACACAAGTACCACCTCAACCCTCCCGTAAGCGAGGCGGAAGTCCTTGCCTTTGAAAAGAAATACGGTGTATCTCTACCTAAGGATTACCGTGCCTTTGTACAGACTATAGGTGATGTTAATGCCCAAAAACTAGATATTATGGCAGGGCCTTATTACGGATTGTCTGCCTTTGGAACTCAGGTAGATGACCTTCTTTATGAAGGCTCAGAAATCTATCTTAAAGCCCCTTGTGCCCTCTCACCTGATATGACCCAAGAAGAATGGGAAGCCCTCTCTGATCCGCTATTAATGAGTGAAGAAGATGAAGATGATTTTGAAGAAGATGAGGAAGTAGAGACAACGGAGACAGAAGAGGATTATATCCAGCAGTGTGGAAAAGTCTTTGGCGGACTGCTCCCTTTGGGAAGTCAAGGTTGTACCTATTATCATGCCTTAGTGCTTAATGGCAAATACGCCGGTCGTATAGTGAATGTAGATTTAGACCTCGCACAACCTAAATTTGCCTTTGAAATCAACTTCTTAGATTGGTACGAGCGCTATCTTGATGAGGTGATCTCTGGGCAACTTTTGGACGACCGTCCTACTTGGTTTGGCTACCATCGGGGCGAAGCTGCAGAGGTGCTCCTCAATGAATATGAACACACTACCGACCGCAAAACCCAAACCGACTGCCTTGAGGGGGTATATCATAAAAAACCGCCTTTAGAACCTCCGCTATTAGACAAGATAGAAAAGCTTATCGCCTTAAACAACGAGGATAGAGATTTCTTAATTGAAATTCTTAGCCAATCGTCTTATGAGCGCGCAAAGCCTTACTTGCAAGATTTGGTAACCAAAAAGCCCAAGAAAGTATTTCAGTATATATGGTGGTATGCTCAAGACCACTGTGCCGACTGGGTGCCTGCTGTAAAGGAACTCTTGCCTACTATAAACGATGAGGAAACCTTTAATTTTGCTACCTACCTTCTTGCCGAGACTGAGGATTTTGAGGAAGATATTTTACCTTTTACGGATAATGTAAATCCTCAAATCCGTAGTACAGCCTACTATACACTGGGAAAGAGCCAGAAAAAAGAACAGTACCTCGATACCTTTATCAAAGGACTACAAGAGACTGATAACAAGGTGTTACACACAGTTATACAAGCCCTTTCTGAGATAGATGACCAGCGTCTATTGCCCTATTACAAAGCAATAGCCAAACGTTTCCCCGAAGAGAAAGACTATATCCTTTCCAACTTAGAACGCCGCTTAGCTTCTTTTGGGCTGACTATAGAAGAAGCAAGAAAGTAAAAAAATCAGTTATTTCTTGATTTTTATGGATAAAAGTTGTATTTTTGTGCCCGCTAAGAAGTAATACACTCATTGTATTATGCAAACTATTAATAACCTTTAATTATCTAAGATTATGGCTTCAAAATTGTTAGAAGAATTAAAAGCATATTTTGAAAATACTCCAAGAGAACAAATTATAGCAGATTGGGAGAAAACTAAAGGATATGAGGAGGTGGATCTCACCGCAGATGATTTTTTAGCTTCTATATTCTTTGAAAAAGTAGAAATTATTACTAACATATATAGCCCGAAATTTTCTTCGGGCTTTTTCTTTAACTAAAAAAAAGAATTATGCAACCAGCCTCTTTTTCAATTATCAATTATCAGTTTGACCAGGTACATATTGACCTTAACAACTACAAGAAAGGTAATTTAGGAATTCTTTTTACTACAAAAGGTGTTTTCCTGAAAGATAAGAAGAATTTTGAACTTATTTTTTCGGTTTCTTTACAGCAAGAAAATACAGAACCTTTTGTATATGTAAATTGTAAAGGCCTTTTTGAGTTTAAAAATGTAGAAACTATGGAAGATATACCAGATTTTTTCTATAAAAACAGTATAGCTATTCTATTTCCTTATCTACGAGCCTATCTAAGTTTAGTTACTACTCAGGCTAATGTTCCAGGGATTATTCTTCCCACCTACAACTTATCAGGTTTAGAGGAAGAATTACGAAGCAATACTACAGAAATATAGAATGAAACTAAGAAAAGCTTATCAAACCCTTGAAAATAGAAACAATCCTGATCAAATAGAGGAACAAGGTCCCTTTTTATGTAATCGTAAGAGCGCTTGGTTAGGAGAAGGTTATTATTTTTGGGATTCTTTTATTGAAAACGCTCATTGGTGGGGACAGGAAGGATATAAAAATAACTATGTTATTTGTGAGTCTACTTTTGAATTAGATGAAGATAAGTGTTTTAACTTAGTAGATAATCCTGAACATCTTAAATTATTTGAGTTCACAAAAAAAGCCTTAATAGAACAACAAATACATAATCTTATTGTTCCACGTGTTATAGAATTTTTAAAGCAACGAAAAAACTTTAAATATGAAGCCATTAGAGCAAATGGTATCAATAGCAAAAATGAAAGTAGAACTCCTTTTGTGATAAAAGGTCATCAGTATTTAGAATCATTCCCTGCTATACAGATATGTTTTTTCTCTAAAAAATCCCTTAATAGACGGGGTTTCAAAATTATCTATCCCGAAGAATATGTACAGGGATATGTTGTATAAGTAAAGAGAATGAGAAGTAAAAAACATTAACCAATTGAATATATTTTGGAAAAGAAACCAATCTTCCTCAAGCATATAGAAACCCCTATAGGTACTATGGTTGCCTGTGCTACCGATAAGGGGATCTGTATGTTGGAGTTTTCCGATAGCAAAGTGTTGGAAGCAGAGCTAAAAGATATTGCCCAGCGAGAGAAAACCACGGTTATACAGGGCGAAAGCTCTTATTTTTCGCTTTTGGAACGGGAGCTTAGCGAATATTTTGCGGGCAAGCGTCAGGAATTTTCTATACCACTTCACCCTATGGGAACAGATTTCCAACAGTGTGTTTGGCAGGTCTTACGAACTATTCCCTATGGGCAAACGTGGAGTTACAAACAGCAAGCCCTTGCCTTGGGATCGCCCCAAAGTGTACGCGCGGTAGCCAATGCCAATGGTATGAACCGCATCTCTATTCTCATTCCTTGTCATCGGGTCATTGGCTCCAATGGTACCCTCACAGGCTATGGTGGAGGCTTGTGGCGAAAGAAGTTTCTATTAGAATTAGAGGGAGTGGAAGAAGTGAAGAATGAAACCCTATGAACCTCAAGAAGAAAATAGAAAAACTATGGATAGTTAATAAGACCATAGAACAGTTGGATAGAGCCTTTACTTATGACCAGTATTTAGGCTGTTTGCTAACAGCTTTAGTTTTCCTAACAGCACTCCCTATAGTATTGGTGTTACTTCCCATCCTTTGGATTGTAGTATTATTGAAAAAATAAAAAACAAATAGATGTTACCAGAAATACAATTATCAGAAATAGAAGAAAAAGCAAAACAAGAAGACCCTATGGAGTTCTTATTTGTTTTTATAAATGCTTATATAGACTTAGAACGACAAGGGGCAGACCTCACCGTATCCCAGCAATCGCTATTAGCTTTCAACGATATGTTTCGTGAAATATTCAATGGAGGCTCTATACAGCTTATTATGAATGGTTGTGGGGAGCGTGTTTTTCTTTCTCCCTTGGCTGAATCCTTAGAAAAATGGGGAGCTTATAATATGGCTGATATTGTCAGAAAAGGCAAAGTACTTTATGAAATACACAAAGAAGAAATAGAAGGAGCTGATGATATTTCTGATGAAGAATTTGAAGAGTTCTACGAAAAGTATCCAGAATTTGATGATTTAGACCAAGATTATTGTGATTTTATGGACGACACAGAAGATTCTGAAAATATAAAAAAGTATATATGGGAGCATCTTGATGAGTTTGCCCAAGTAAAGAAACAATGAAAAAATCATTAGAAAACCTTTTAGCCCAGCAAGGTGTCACCTTACTCAATACCCTCTCTAAAGAAGAGCGACGCGCTCGTACGGAAACTATCAAAGCGCGTTATCGCGAGGCAGGTTATGACGATTTGCCGCATGAACTTGTTACTTTCCTTACCATATTCGACGGCAAGGATATCAAACGCAACGACGGTTATATGGCTTTTATTTCCTCACAAAACCTCCCCACTCGCCAAGAGATACTATACTACGAATCAGATGCAGGTATTACCGAGCTTATTCCCTTTGGCGATGTCAATGCCGATGAAGTTCTCTGTATAGATAGTGTAGGGAGTGTATGGGGCGTGGTAGATCTTTCTTCTTGGGCTCCTCGCAAAACCCATTACTATTTCTATGGGGGCGACCTCTATACCGCTATTGAAAATATGATCAAAGGCAAAGTAGAAGAAACAATTATACGACCTTAAAAACCCCAGCTGGCACGAGCTTGGAATCCATACAAATACAATTACATTCTCACATCGAACTCACGTTAAAATAATAAAAATGGGTATACTTAAATCATCTATTCAACCTAACGGACTGAAAGAGGTTAGTTTAGGAAATTCTATAGGAGCATTTGAAAAGCTATTAAGAGATGAATATCAAAGAGGGAATGTGGTTTTTGAATTAGATACCCATTTTCTAATAGTCGTTTTTATGGATAGCATCATCGTAAAAGTCAATTTGTTGTATAATAAAGTAGCTCAGATATCTTTCTATAATAAGTTCTTAGGCAAATTCAATGATATAGGAATAGGGAGTACTTTAGGTGCATTTATGGATACATATCCTACGGCTCAGTACGATGATGATGAGAATTTCTTTTATATTCCTAATTCTATGTATGAGAATATGGCTTTTTTCTTTGAAAACCCTTATTCTTTTGCGCAGGACAACAAGTTAGAGGAAATTACAATCAATGATTCATCTCTATTGGTAATATGTAGTAATACATAAAAAAATCGAATTTATGAAAAACACCCTTTGGCTTTATAAAAATCCTTATCAGATAGAGATAAGAGA
>NZ_CALHGG010000118.1 GCF_938029845.1 uncultured Capnocytophaga sp. | reverse complement strand
CTTAACAGAAAAAGAGCAACAGGATATTCTGACAGAATGGGAAGAGGAACCTACCATAGACCTTGAAGATGAAGAAGAGGATTTACGCAGTTATCGTACAGAGGCAGAGGACAATGATTTTGCTACAGGGCTTTCGTTTGAGGACTTGGAAAAGGTAGCTATTTTCCTCTCTGAGGACAAAGAAGAAGTTACCACCGAGAACATAGAGCTACTACAAAAAGTAGAGGGCACAAGCCTATTAGAAGCCATAGAAAAAGCCTTACCCCAAGCGACTCTTAAAGTGAGTGCGCTCTTGGAGAAGGCGTTGCCTAAAACTGCAGAGAGTAAAACAGAGTTTGATATCAGGGAGTTTGTGTGAGGGGGAGTAGCTAAAAAATATACTATTTTTATATGTCCTATCCTGCCTCCTACATATCAAATTCTACTATCTTTTTATAATATGAATCAAGGGTTGAAAAATAATTATCTCTGATTTACAACATTATAGTCACTTTTTTTGTACCTTCCCCCTTTAAAGAGGGTTGAAGGAATATTAAACAAATTCACTCCTTGGTTGGTTTATTAATTTCATATTCCTCTAACAAATCTATAAGTCCATTGATAGACAAATAATTTGTAAACAGATTGAAATAAATTTCTCTAATGCTATAAATAAGATATGTGACTATATAACATATAAACGGGGTTAATAAAATTGTATACACTATTATATCCAAAGGATTATTTCCTACAAGCTCATAAAATCTATTACATGCAGATGAAAATATAACTAGTGCTATAGCTGAAAATATAGAAGAGCTTATAATAAAAGGAGCTTTCTCTTTTTCCGATTTCTTGTTTAAGATAACAATTATATCCTTTATCTTGTTTTCTGAAATTTCTTTATCATTAAAATATTTTTTTAACTCAGAAAAGAAATACTTCTTTATCTCTTGACGATTTAATGAGTAGCATTTTTTTTCTACAATAAATTTTTTATTCAATTCTTTCATTGTTTTAAAGATTAGTCTTCTAGTAGAAAGAATAAGAAATAATATGTCAAAAATAGTTATCATTACAAAAATAATATAACTACAAAAACTATCTAATCCAAACCTATATTTAATACCCATAAGAATTATAGGTATTAGAAGATATATGATAGGTATAATATAATGTGCCTTATATTTCTTTTTCATAAGGCCTCTTGTTGTAAGATTTTCTTTGTAAAAATTGATGAAGTCAGATAGATTCATTATTGTAAGATTTTAAGAGTTAAGTTTGTTTTGAAAGGAAAACATAATTATACTTAGAGCTAGTGCAAGTCCTCAATAGTTGTTAAGCTGAGTAGTTTTTCTTTAGCATCCTGTTGTATGAGGAAAACTAATTATCTTCATCTACAATCTTAATAAGATCATCAAACCCATCTCTCAAAGCTATTTTTTTTAGTGTATATACAAAGCGTTCAAGTTCTCTGCTTAAAATAGCTTCATAATCAACAGACATAGAGTTAAAGTCTTGAGGTAGCAAATTTGATATTGCATAATTTATACCAGATAGAATAGTAGGAAAATCAATAATCATTACCTCTCCATCCTCTGCTATTATTTCAACATTAATATTTCGTGGTCTTCCTAAATATTCAAAAGACAACTCTTTAGTCTCAATTTTTGCTTTAATCCTTTGGAACTGGCTATTAACATCAGAAGTTAGTTTTTTAGGTATGATTATTTTAATAGTACCTTAATGATTTGATGAGAGCTACATTACATTTCGATTTTGGTATTCTTATTGGAACTAAGGATGATAAAGTTATTTTTAGAGAGAATGAAGTGATTCAACCTCGAGATAACGTTTTGTTTGAATTAGGCTTATTTATAGGAAGATTGGGGCTAAATAATTGTGCTTTTTTAGTAGATGAAGAAATAAAGATTTTATCAGATGTAAAAGGAATTTCTTTAGCACGTTTTAAGGAAAAAGAACCTAACTCCTTTAATAATGCAGTAATTTTAATAAAAGATTCTTTTGACCGGCAAAATGATTCAGATATTAATTTTTTCCCCTCTTCAACCTTAGCTGCTGTATATTATGAGAATTTTATAAAGCCAACTTGCTCACATATTATTAATAATAGAGGTCTATCTGATGAAAAAGGGAATAAATACAAGAAATGTAACTATTATTTAAACGAAAAACTGCCTTATCCCACATATTTTCATTCCATATAGTTACTTGATAATTATTATCTTTTTCTAAAAGTCTTTTAGCTTGTTTGGCTAATTCTAATTCTTCTGATGAAGAACCTATAAAAATTCTTTTTATTCTCATTTTTTATTTTACAAATATTTTGTTTGGCATAGATTAAAAAAAATTGCTTTTACTTCTTGTAGGAGTATCTTCAAGGATTCTTTTTTATCTATATTGTTTCTGGAAAAAATATATTCATGTCCATCAACAGATTTCAAACTATTTATCTTGTTTGAATTAGAGACTAATTCATTTAACTGCTCATATAATATAGCAACTAATTGATATTTATTCAAATGTAAATATTTATCTATTTCTATATTATAACAGATCGCATTTATATCAAAACTACTGAGTTCAATTTTTCTATCACTATCTGCTTTTAAATTTTTCAAAAAACGGATCATCTTTTTTAACCGACCTTTTGTTTCTGAACTTCTTTTATTAATTCTTTGAATACTTAAAAAAGGGAAATCTCTGTTTTCTATTGTATTACTCCTTTTGTTATAAATCTGAATCCCTCGATATTCAATTTGCTTATTATTAATAACGGATTGAGCATCATCATACCAATTAGCAATTACAATATCTACATTTCTCTTGATACTTTTGTTGATTATTTTTATAGCTTTGGGATGTGTAATATCACAAATATCATAGACAAATGATAATTTTTGTTCAGATAGCAATCTATTTTGTTTTAAATCATTAGTCCCAGAAAAGTATTTCTTTCCTAACAATTCTTTTTGTAATTTTTGAATTTGCTCTTGTGATAACGACTTGTTTGAGTTTAAAAATTCTGTAATTTTTTGTTTGTCAATAGTATGAAACTTATTAGAAATCACAAGCAAATCAATATCACTATGCCCTTTGATATGAGTGTTTGTCATTACAGATCCTTGATATTGATATTCAACATCTAGAAGAATATCTTGCAGATGTAATTTCACTTTTTCACCCGCTTCTCTACTTTTATCAGTGTATTGAGTACCAACACCGTTCATTGCCAATGTTATATACTTTAAGATATCATTGTCTTTGATTTCAGGGTTATCTGAAAAAAATTTTGTCACGATCCCTTGTAGCCTTTCAGGATTACTTCTATGTTGTAAATTTTCAAATAAAGCAGAATAGTTTTTCTTTTCCATAAACTTTTTTTATTTGTATATCAAAAAAACTGCCAAAACAATATAAACTGCCAAAATGTCATTTTTTATAACTATCGTAAGCCATCCCCCGCCATTTTCAGCCACCTGCTACCACACTTTCTCCCAGCTCTTTATCTTCCCTTACTTTTGCACCAAATTTTAAAATAACAGATTATCAATGAAGCGAAAATCAATTCTAAAACGGCTCCTTCTGCTGACGATGATAGGAGTTACACAATTTTCCATTGCTCAGGGCAATGGCGTAGGAGGTATCAACGAAGCTACCCGTATGGTTACCTCGTATTTTGACCCTGCTACCAAGCTCATCTATGCCATAGGGGCTGTGGTGGGACTCATCGGTGGGGTGAAGGTGTATAACAAGTTTAGTAGTGGCGACCCCGATACCAGCAAAACGGCTGCCAGTTGGTTTGGGGCTTGTATCTTCCTAATTGTAGCGGCTACTATCTTGCGTTCGTTCTTCTTATAGATTATGGAGACAAAAAACAGCTATTCTATCAACAAAGGCATCGGCAGAAGTGTAGAGTTCAAAGGACTCAAAGCGCAGTACCTCTTCATCTTTGCAGGGGGACTGCTCTCGGTGCTCATCTTGGTGATGATCCTCTACACGGTAGGAGTCAATTCTTTTGTATGCTTGGGGGTAGGCGTTAGTATGGTCAGCCTTGTGGTTTGGCAGACTTTTTCACTAAACCAAAAATACGGTGAACACGGCCTGATGAAACAAGCAGCTCGCAAACGCCACCCCAAATACCTACGCCACCAAAGATCACCACGCCAATTTATTCGTTACCCTAAACCTAAAACAACCCTCAATGAGAAATAGTTCTAAAATCAACACCTTAGAGAGTAAGTTTCCTATTCTTGCTATAGAACAAGACTGTTTGCTCACTAAAGAAGCCGACATCAGCGTCGGCTTCGAGGTGCAGCTCCCAGAACTCTTTACCATTTCGAGTGAGGACTATGAGATACTCCACTCACTTTGGCATAAGGCTATCAAAGTATTGCCACAGTATACCGTTATCCACAAACAGGACTGGTTTATCAAAGAACAATACGAACCTGAACTACAAGGAGAGAATCTGAGTTTTCTCTCTCATTCGTACGAAAAGCATTTTAACGAACGTCCGTTCTTAAACCACAGATGCTACCTGTTCATCACCCAAACCACCAAAAACCGAATGAGAGCCCAAAGCAATTTTTCCTCCCTTTGCAAAGGGAACTTCTTGCCTAAGGAGCTCACTAACCGAGAACACGCCACCCAATTTTTGGAAGCGGTAGCACAGTTAGAGCGTATTTTAAACGACTCTAACCT
>NZ_CALHGG010000117.1 GCF_938029845.1 uncultured Capnocytophaga sp. | reverse complement strand
CTTTGCTTTGTGAGCGATTGATTCTAAAACTATACTCAGCTAAATAGCGGTCTATGTTAAATTCTGATACCCAAGAATATATACCTCTTATCCAAGATTTTACTTGATGTATTACCTTATGTAATGTAGGAAAATTTTTCCCATCATTACTAGAAATTTGAGTTATATTAAAGTCTTTTATAGGTTTATATCCTTTCCATTCGTCAGTAGTAACTTGTACTGTTTTACTAATATGTTTGTCAAATATTGTTCGTAATGATTTTGAGGAATAGTCAGGTATTTTTAGTGCGTAAAAGCGCTTTACTTTGCCTTGGGTCAGTAAGTTCCATTGCACAAAGAACTTTCTTTGAAGAGACATTCTCTTTCAAAAAATACATCACCATCTGTGGTTTGTACAATCAGAACAATACCAACATAAGGGTTATCTTCTATTTCAATTATAGTCCCTTCTATCCAATCTATTTGATGTGTTACCTCTGGAGAAATCAATACAATATCCCCCTTCTTAAATTTAGTATTTGCTTTCATCTTCCTTTCTATTTTTCACTTCTTACTTCCCATAGATTTTCTCTATTTCTCTTCTGACCACTTCCAAGTCCTCTTGATAGGTCATTCCAAACCATACCGCCTCAGTGGGGACTACCTCCACCACATAACCCTGTGCCATGGCATGGCTTACAAGGGTAGGAATATAGAACTCCGCCTTAGGGTCTCCCTTATGTTCAGCTATAAAAGTCTCAAATAGGGGTACACCTAGCTGGAATATATCTGGGGTAAAGCCCCAAAAGTTCATGGAAACAAAGCTTGTCAATGGAAAACGCTCCCCAGTACGTTCATCAGTTGCCTCATTCTCGCCTATTTTGAGCAGTTTGGTACGCTCCTCTATGCTAATGAGGTGATGATCCTCACTTACGGTACATATACCACGCGATACAGTACCATTCTCACTCAGTGTATTTCCTAAGCGATAGCCCGCCGAGAAAAAAGTCTTCTCTTTCCCTTTACGCAAGGCATCGGCCATCATCTCAAACGAGTACGCCCCATAGAAGTCATCAGCATTGATGATCAGAAAAGGATTATGCACTAGCTCCTTTAAGCACAATAGCGCATGCCCTGTTCCCCAAGGTTTTTTGCGCTCTATTTCCTTGGGTGTCATAGTATCTTGACACACAAAAGAGAGTTTATCCGCAGGAAATTTTTTCAGCAAATGCGCTTTCATCTGTGCTTCTATCTCAGAACGAACAATCAAAACTACATTATCAAATCCTGCCGCAAAGGCATCTGCTATCGAATAATCCAAAAGAATAGAGTCCCCATATATAGGAACTATCTGCTTATCAGCACCAAAGCGGGAACCCAATCCCGCGGCCAATACAGCTAATGTTATTTTCATATTTCACAAATATTTTTCAAGTTCTTTAGTCATATGCTAGCGCATGCTAGCACGTTTCTTGCAGCTCATACCTACTATAAAAAGAGCTTGTAGCTCTCCCTCACACCCAACTCCAAGTATTGGCTAGCTTCACTTTTCACTATTCACTTTTCACTCTTCGCTAGTCATTGGTCACTAGTCACTAGTCACTAATAAGGCTTTGTATTGCCAAGCGATAGCTCTCCATACCAAATCCTATGATAATTCCCTTTGCCACAGGTGATATATAGGAATGATGGCGAAAATCCTCACGGGCAAAGGTGTTAGAGATATGCACCTCGACCACAGGAGTGGTAATTCCGCGAATAGCATCATGCAGCGCCACCGAGGTATGGGTATAGGCACCTGCATTGAGGATAATCCCATCGTAGGAAAAACCCACCTCATGGAGCTTATCTATCAGGGCACCTTCATGGTTGGACTGGTAATAATGCAAATTGATTTGAGGGTAAGCCGCCTTGAGGGTCTCAAAATACGTCTCAAAACTCGCTTGCCCATATACTGAAGGCTCTCGCTTACCCAACAGATTCAAGTTCGGTCCATTGATGATGATAATCTCCATAATTTATCCTTCGTTCATATATGGAAGCACTTCCTTACCTATTTCATCTAACACCTCATTCATAGGACGTGAACAGAATTTAGCGATAAATATCGTATGACTTACCCCCATAAACTTAAGGGTTTGCAACAAGTCTATCAAGTAGTTACGTCCTAAGCGGAAACCAAGTTCTATGGTGATAGGCTCTGCATTAGGATCTTCCAATAGGTCTATATACAAGGGTTGTATATAAGGCTTATCTGGCTGATTGTATTTCTTAAGAGTTGTCTTCCAGTTCTGTATGATATTTTTGGTATAAGCAAACTCACGTGGATAGTATATCCAGCCGTCTCCATTTTGGGCAATCCAGTCTAGGTTAATACCCCCAGCATGCCCTGTGATATACATCGGGATACGCTTATTCACTGGCTTAGGAATCACATCGGCTTCGCCTTGCATCTTCCCAAATGAAGTCTCATAGTGAGGAAAATCTTCACTCCAGAAAGTACGAATAGTCTCTATCTGGCGCATAAAATCTATACTACGATTTTCGTAAGGCTTGTTAAAGGCGGGATATTCTATAGCTCGGTCACCTGAGGCTACCCCAAGGTGTAATCTACCTGGGAAAAGTTGGTCTATACTTGCAGCCGATTTAGCAAAGTGTATAGGATGGCGCAAAGGAAGTACCATACTAGCAGTACCAAGTTTTATTTCATGGGTCAGGGTCGCTATGTGAGCCATATACACCCATGGATCATATATCTGCCCTACATCGCGAAAATTAGGGTCAAAAAGAGGCACATCGCGTACCCATAAGGTATCAAACCCCAACTCTTCCGCCTGTTGAGCAAGCGCAATCTGTTCGTTTTTGTCCATACGAGGCACCGGCCCCTCAAATGCTTCTATAGGGAACAACACCCCCATAGTAAGCTGATCTGTTGTCATCATATAAAAGTTTTTAGTTTTTTATTACTTTCTTTTTTTTGCAACTCACTTAAGCACTTACGTAGCTTCCTTCACTTTTCACTCTTCACTTTCCACTCTTCATTCTTCACTTTTCACTTTCCACTCTTCACTTTTCACTTTCCACTCTTCACTTTTCACTTTTCACTTTCCGCTCTTCACTTTTCACTTTCCGCTCTTCGTTCTTCACTTTTTACTTATAACCGCAAAGATACAACTTTTTTAATAAAAATCGTGAATTATAAGAATTAAATCTCAAATACCTGCCTTGCTATCCTAAAAGTATTCGTATGTGCCTCCAGTATAGTTGAAAGTCTCGGCGAATAGCCCCCTCCCATGCTACATTGTACGGGTATCTGTCGTTGGGCACAGGCCTCAAAAACAAGTCTATCACGCTGGGCACAACCCTCTAGAGAAAGTTGTAACTTGCCAAACTTATCACTCCCAAGCACATCTACCCCTGATTGGTAAAATACAAAATCAGGCCGATGTGTTTCAAAAAGATAGGGCAATACTTCCCGCAACTGTGCTATATATGCCGCATCATCCGTACCATCTGGTAGGGCTATATCCTTGTCCGACTGCTCTTTGACAAAGGGATAATTCCCTTGGGCATGCATGGAAAAGGTAAACACGGCTGGTCTTTGGGCAAATATCTCTGCCGTACCATTCCCCTGATGTACATCTAGGTCTATAATCAGCACCCGTTGTGCCTTACCCTTTTCTAATAGGTAAGCCGCCGCCACTGCTTGATCGTTGAGCATACAAAAGCCTTCTCCCCTATCGGAATAGGCATGATGTGTACCGCCTGCTATGTTAAAGGCTATCTGCTGCTCAAGCGCATAAAGTGCACCCTCTATGGTGCCTTGTACCAAGGTCAGCTCGCGGTCTATAAGCTGCTGACTCTGAACAAACCCTATGCGAATACGCGTGCGCTCCTCAAGTGTTTGCCCTACAAAATCCTGTACATAAGCAGGCGTATGAGCAAGGTATAAGCTCGAGAGGGCAACCTTCTGTGGAGTAAAAAAATCAGCCTCTGTGGCAACTCCCTCCCAAAGCAACTGTTCGTGTAAGAGCGCATACTTCTCCATTGGGAAGCGGTGATTCTCTGGCACAGGATGGGTATAAATGGGGTGATAAGCAATCTTCATTTTTTACGCTTCACTTTTCCCTTTTCCTAAAAGCAATACTATGTTATAAATAGGCACTAAGAGCCACCAGCCACTTTTGCCCACATCGTGCAATCTACGCACTGAAATCGCTATAAGGGGCAAGAACACTATGGCTGCAGAAATTCCCACTAGAAAACCAAACACCTCTCCTACTTCTCTATTGGAAAATACTACAAACTCCTCCAATAGCAGCAGCGATGTAAGCAGCGCAAAGAGCACTCCGACAAAAAGCCAATAAGGTCTTCGTCCCACACGTCCCTTGAACGTAGCATAATCTTTCAAACAGATTTCTACAAAATATTTATTCAAAAATTCCATAATCAAATAGTTAGTAGTTAGCAGT
>NZ_CALHGG010000116.1 GCF_938029845.1 uncultured Capnocytophaga sp. | reverse complement strand
CCTATCTTTTGGTGGTGAATGGTAAGGAAAAAGGCTATATATGGCTCGATAGTCGTCAGGATTATGGCGGACTGTCGCCTGAATTTAATGAAAAAGGAAAAAAACTCACCTTTGAAATGTGGTATACCGACTGGCTGAATAAGGTAGTAGCCCCTGAAAAAGTGTGGTTTGAGAAATCACTTCAGTTTATCAAAAAGGCTTTCCCAAAGATAGAGGAAACAGATTTTAGGCTAATGATTTATGTGCTTCACAAGCATTATTCTGGTATGAACTTAGCAACTCTCATCGCTCAACTCTATGGATTGAACCCAATGGATATTTATTTTGGAAAGGAAAAGTTCATCCAAAGAGAAAAGTACGATGAACAAACCATTCAGCAGTATGAAGCCCAATTGCGAGAAAGTGGTTTTTATGATTGGGCTGCAGAGGAAGAGTAGAGAGTATTTATATAAATATAACTCATCTTTAAAACTTTAGCTAAGTTAAAAAAAATCAGTATATTTGCCGAAAAAATAGTTTATATGAAACACTTACTTATTTTATTTTTTCTCCTTACGACCAATGCCTTTGCACAAGGTCCTTTTGGAGATTATGCCGTAGTAAAAGACAAAGACGGCTATGTAAACATTCGCGCTAAAGAAAGCGTAAAAAGCAAAATTGTAGGCACTTTGCCTAATAATACACTTGTGTATGGTTTATTTGATACTACACAAGATGAAACTGGTGAAGAGATATTTTTTAATTGGATTGCTGTAGATAAAGGCTATGTGCATAAAAGTCGCCTAAAGATGATAGGCGAATTTCCTTCTATTGGCAAAGGTAAAGAGCAAGGCAATAGTATCACTATTGCTGGTAAAGGCATTAGTGTAACTATTACTACCCAAAAGTTTGATAAAACCAAACACAAGATTACTAAGAAAAAACATAAAGAGTATAGTGAGTATATTATTGATGGAAAGAGAGCTCAAGGGTTAGATGGAGGTTTGTTTTTACCTGAAAACCATTACAAGAGTATCACTGTAACTATCAATGGCAAAAACGTACCAATCCCTAAAAGTGCCTATGATGATTTGTACGAAGTATGGGTACATCCGTATAATAATATGGTATATTATGATAAGGAAGACGATGTACTCTATATCTTTGTTCGCTGTGGTGATGGCGCTTTTTCTTATGAAGTATGTTGGCAAATAGTAAAAGGCGAGTATAAAACCCGTATTATAGGAGAACCTTTCTAGTCTCACAGAATTTGCCAATCTGCTAATTTTCTAATTTGCTAATTAACATTATGAATATACAAAACCTTTTTAAAATAGCGTGGCGTGCCCTTTTGCCTAACAAAACAAGGGCTATGCTTATGATGCTGGGCATCATCATTGGGGTGGGCTCAGTGATAACAATGCTTACCATTGGCGAGGGCTCTGGTGTGAATACTGAATATTTGTCCATACGCTAATGGAGTATAGCTGAGGGGAGTATGTTTGGTGAAGATGAGATTACTAATTTTGCCAAATAGGTAATTAGAAATAATAAGAACTGATGAAAATAAGTTTACAAAATAGACAATTTAGGCTTTGGAAGTATTCCATTAGTCATTCTATGTTGTTAATAAGAAGCTGTAAGAACGCGTTTTTTTCTAATAACATAGACCTTTATTTTGCTGATGTAAAACTCATAAAATTTCATCAGTTTTTTTGGGCAGAGGCACTTACTTCGTATATAGCTGATGAGGATATGGATATTTTAGAAGAGTGTAACAAAGCGAATATTCCTTTTAACGAAGACCAAATCTTTGTTTTTAGAGGAGAACAGCAAAAATGTTATATTATTGCTTCTATTTTTCAAATGGAAGAAAACACAAATGAATTTATGGAAGTAGCGTTTTGATATGGAAAAACAAGTACACTTTATTCCTTTCAATATAGAAGATAAATTTCCTTTTCGGTTGGAGTTTATTGAAAAGACAGCTTTCAAAAACACCTATTTTCAGATAACTTACTTAAAGTTTAAGGGGCGTATAAATACTCCTGATGAGCAACAATTATTGAGCTACTTTATAGAAAAGAATTTAGATGAAAACGCTAAAGCTGTATGTCGTATTTTAGATTTTACAGAATTGATTTTCAACACTGTTCCTAATATAAGAGAGGAAGTGATTATCTCACTTCAAAAAGTATTTTCCAATCCTTTTACAAGCAAACTGGATGCTATCAATTTTTTGATAGAAAAGAACATCAAAAAGTTTCCCAATGCCTCATATAAGCATTATGAGCAATTGCCTAAAATGGAAAAATTAGAACGAGATAGCCAGCTAAGCAAAGTAACAATAGAAACATTTCTATCTGAAAATGATACTATTGGAATGCTTAAGCTCATAGGTATTTATCCTTATAAAGGAAGTTTAGAGGCTAATTATATTCAGAACAACATAGATATATTTGTAGAACTGACTCCTATACAAGCACTTATAGTAGATATTACCGATTTCAGTTTAGAATATGATTGGGATAATGATTTGTGTGACCTAAAACCTACCCATCCTAAATATCATCATATACCCATTTATTATTTGGATAAAGAAAAACGTGATTTTATGTCAGAACACAATAATATGATCCTCAATCTAAATGAAATTAATGGATTATAAGAATTTTGAAAAGAAATTACAGAAATGAATACTATAACAGACCTTACAACTATTGGTACTATACTTAAAGAATTCAAAGCGGATAGTGTTCTTCTGACCCAGTATACTCCTACATTTAGGAGAGTAGTGCTATACCTTACAAAAAAGGACACAACAGCAACCTTATATCTTATACTTATAGGAAGTAAATATATACAAGGAAATTTCAGCTGGCACAATCCTTCTTTTGAGATTACCTATAATGAAATAACCCAAGAATATCTTATTGAAGATAAGGCAAATGGGTTTTGTCTTATCTGTGATGGAGGAGTTATACTTGTAGAGAGTACCACAGAAAGTAATTTTGAAATTATACAATGAAACAATGTATTTGTAGCCAGTTAACAGATATTGTAGAGGGGGAATCAATCAAAAACTTTCAAGATAAAATAGCTTATAAAGAGATAGCTTTTTACCCTACACAATGGGTTACCCTTTATAGATGTGAATGTTGCCATACATTTTGGAAAGAAGCCTATAGAGCAACAGGACACAGTGAAGTACCATTTCTGATGAAAATAACTTTACCTCCTTGTGCTACAACAGAGGACTTGCGAAAAAGTATGGTTGTTATTAGAGAAATATTAGATAACCAATGAGAAAGAAATATACAACTTATGGGAAGCTCCTTTATATAGTGCTATTTGTAGTGCTGTATGGGATTTTCCGCTATGAGCCAACACTTACTGAGCAGTGGTATAGTACAGGGCTTTATCCCTATATAGGCAGAACAGTACGTTTTTTGCTCGGTTGGATTCCTTTTTCTGTGGGGGATGTGCTTTATACAATACTTCCCTTGGGGGCGGTGTATTATATCATTAGGTATTTTAAGCAGCTACGTAAGAGCCCTCTTCGTTTCCTTAGAAAGGTAGGGGAGGGACTTGTTCTAGTGGTGAGCTTGTTTTATTTCCTTTGGGGGTTTAACTATTATAGGCAACCCTTATCAGTACAATTGGGTTGGGATTTTTCTTATACAGAGGCAGAACTAGAGCAGGCAACCCAAAGACTTATCAAGGAGGCGAACACCTTACACGAACAATTAGAACCCTCAGCATCACAGGCGGCTAAGCTGCCTTTTACTCCAACACAGGTGTATGAGAGAATACCTCAAGGATATAAGGTGCTTTCCTATAAGTTTCCCAGATTTACGCTCTATACATCCAGTCTTAAATCATCCTTATATAGCAAAGTGCTTACCTATATGGGGTATAGTGGCTATCTGAATCCTTTT
Organism: uncultured Capnocytophaga sp.; assembly: GCF_938029845.1. Taxonomy (GTDB): domain Bacteria; phylum Bacteroidota; class Bacteroidia; order Flavobacteriales; family Flavobacteriaceae; genus Capnocytophaga. The sequence continues at coordinate 14,192 of NZ_CALHGG010000116.1, read as the reverse complement.
ACAGGAGAGGCACAGGTGAATGCCTTGGCTACTCATTATAGTTTTCCAGTAACAGCTGCCCATGAGGTGGCACATCAGTTGGGCTATGCCTCGGAGAAGGAAGCTAATTTTATTGGTTTTTTGGCTACTTATCACCATAAGGAGCTGTATTTTAGGTACAGTGCAACCTTATTTGCGCTGCGTTATTGTCTTAAGGAAGTAAGGCAGTTATCGTCTGAGAAACATGAAGCGTATAAGCAGCAACTACGAGTAGGGATTTTAGAAAATTATAGCGAAGCTTATCGCTTTTGGACACAGTACGAAAACCCCATGGAAGAGGTTTTTAAGCAAAGTTATGATACTTTCCTAAAGGCCAATGCTCAAGAAGGAGGCATACAGAATTATGATTATGTAACGGGAATGCTTATCTACTACCTCACCCATATAGACAGATGAAAAAAGAGGACTTTAGAAAAGTCCGTGTATATAAGTATCTATACGCTGGATAACTTCTCCTAAGTCCTCTTGGTTCTGTACAAAATCTACCTTATCTACATCTACAATGAGGAGTTTTCCTCTGTCATAGCTACGAATCCAATCTTCATAACGCTCATTGAGTTTGCTGAGGTAGTCTATGGAAATACTATTTTCGTATTCGCGACCTCTTTTTTGAATTTGATTGACCAAATTGGCAATAGAACTTCTCAAGTAAATGAGTAGGTCAGGAGGCTGAATAAAACTTTCCATTAGCTCGAAGAGTGATTGGTAATTGCGAAAATCTCTCTCGGTCATCAGTCCCATAGCATGTAAGTTGGGAGCAAAGATATAAGCATCCTCATAGATGGTTCTATCCTGAATGAAATCCTTTTTACTCTGGCGAATATCAATGATTTGGCGGAAGCGACTATTGAGGAAAAACACTTGTAGGTTAAAGCTCCATCGCTCCATATTGGAGTAAAAATCATCTAAGTAAGGATTATCGGATACATCTTCGTAATGTGCCTCCCACTTATAATGCTTGGCAAGTAGGGCAGTCAAGGTAGTCTTGCCCGCCCCTATATTTCCAGCAATAGCAAAGTGCATGTTATTTCTTGTTTTCGTCCAATATACACTTAATCATAGAGGTGTTTTTGATACTCTGAATGGTGAAAGCGCTCTGGATATTGGAAATAATATCTAATTTAGAGATTTTATGTACCACAAAGTTTTGATAATCCTTCATATCTCTGAGGATCAGCTTGAGTAGGAAGTCATAAGGACCTGCCATGTAATAGGCTTCTTGTACTTCATCAAGGCTGCGCACATATTGTTCGAACTCCTCAAATAATGTCTCTTGGTGGCGAATGAGTTTCACTTGGCAATAAGCGACCAAGGTTTTTCCCAAGGCATCGGGATTCACTACGGCTACATAATTTTGAATTACATTGAGGGCTTCAAGCTTCTTGATGCGCTCGTGTACAGGAGTGATAGAAAGATTTACTTTCTTAGCCAGTTCCTTTACTGACTGCTTACTATCTCTTTGTAATTCGTCTAATAGAATTAAATCAATTTGGTCAAATGTTATCATATTCTTGAAAGATGCAATTTTATAATTATTTATTCTACCTTAATCCATTCTCCAGCATTGCGGGTATTGTACTTGATATTGTACATAGCTTCAGCATGGGTGCCTGGGAGGTAATATTGTCCCTTGTACGAAGCGTTGAGCTTGAGCGTAAATGTCTTGGTTTCTCCTGCGGAGAGGTCAAAATAGATGTAGGCTCTATCATCTCGGATATCAGCATAATCCCATCGGCTGCTATCGGTGTTATAGTCGGTGTATCGGGTATTGATAATCTCCCAACCTGAGGGAACAAACTGGGTAAGAGCTACATTGGTAACCCTGCTTTGAGTGGTGTTGGTCACCGAGATGGTGCAGGTAAAGTTGGTTCCTTGTGGCAGTAAAGCTACCGAAGGTGTTCCATTCTTGGAGGTATAGGAGGTGGAGATCTTAAGCCCGTTCTCTTGTACCAATTCCTTACCTACAGGTGGAATACCACTGCTAACCACACGTGCATAGAGGGTTACTCCTGACTTGTTCTGTAAGGCAATTTTGTGATTACCAACAGAGGCTGAGAGCACTTTGGAAGCATAACCACTTGGGCTATTGGAGAGCGTAGCGCTTTCTTTACCGAGTTGATAGTTGAGCGTCCAGTTCTTACCTGTCTTGTTCTTAGCTACATAACGCGCCATAGCATAGAGGCTGTAGGCGGTTGTCTGGGTACTGAGCCATTCGTTAGAGGAGAGCTTATCGGAGATCTCCAAGGCTAGGTCAGCAGCCAATTCCGCTTTGCCCAGTAGTAGAGCCGTTTCCAGACCCATCGCCTGATTGCGAAGGGGTGAGCCATAGTTATGATAGTCATCTTCCTGAGCATCGAGCTTCACCTTGCTGAATAGGGTTTCGGCTACTTTCTTCTGACCAGCTAGCGCATAGGCAGCCGCTAAGCGGGCACGAGCCGCATTGCTTACCATAGAGGTGGACATCTCCCTGAGCCTATTCATAGAAGCTATATCGGCACTATTGGCCAATGCCAAAGTATAGAGGCGATAAGCCTGCTCGAAAGTAGAGTATTCCCCATCGTACCTCCAATTGCGCGCCATCATCTTCTGATAGCTGAGCCATTTGGCTTTGCTACCTGCTGGCAAAGAGAAGCCTCGTTTTTCAGCCTCTATATAGAACTGACCTATGTAGGAAGTAGCCCACTCATCGGCATGGTCAGAGCCTTGCCAGTAGGAGAAACCTCCATTGGAGAGTTGATTCTCAGCGAGCTTACGGATAGTAGCACTCACATTCTGTTGTACTTCCTGTTGTTGCTTGGTAGAGAGTGTTTCAAAATCAGCCAAGTACAACTGAGGGAAGCCCTTGGAGGTCAGCTGTTCGGCACAACCATGAGGGTAATCAATCAGGTATTTCAAGCGTTGGGAGAGGTTCACCCCAGGGAAAGAGGATACCTCCAAGACACTGGTATAGGTGCCCTTTTCTCCAAATACTTCAAAACCAATATTTTGAGATGCGTTGGGTTGCAATACTACACTCTTTACCTGATATACTTTAGGATTAGGGTTATACACGTCCATTTCTACCTCATAGGTTGATTTTTCACCTCCTGCAGTAGCTTCTACAGTTACCTTACCGATACCTGCTTCATTGACATTGAGAGAGAAATAAGCCATTTTCTCAGCAGGTTCTGTAAAGGACAGTTGTTGTTGTGCCTCGCTGAATAGAGAGAATTTCTCATTGGTCTTTACACGAACAGTCACGTTTTTCACCTGTTTTTCATTGGCAAAAACGGTAACAGGTAGCGTAATGGTTTCCCCAGGAACGGCCTTTCTTGGCAAAGATGCCAACACCATCACAGGACTCTTGATAGTAGCTGTTTTCTCGGCACTACCAAAGGCATTTTCCTTTACATTGGAAGCCACTACCATTACACGAGCAGAGCCTATATAATTAGGGATGTCTATCTGGTGGGTTTGGCTTCCTCCCTTGAGCGTGAAAGGACCTTGTACGATAGTGAGAGGCTTGAATCGGTTGGCCTTTTTAGCCTTACCAACTCCTAAGTCTTCGTCCCCCCCGATACTAAATATCTGGTTGATAGTACCCCCAAAAGCACCGATGACATCGTTATAGATATCCCAAGTCTTGACTCCTAAAGCTGTTTTGGCAAAGAAGGTATTCCAAGGGTTAGGTGTCTTGAATCGGGTAAGGTCAAGCAGTCCGTCCTCCACGATCGCCAAGGAGTAAGTCATAGGCTTGCCCGATTTCTCTCTTACCTTGATCGTTACTTGTTTTTCAGGGCGTAATACCTCAGGCATCTCAATAATAGGTTCCAATTTTGTTTTTGGATTGTATACTGAGATAGGAGCAATTCCATAGAGGCGGATAGGGGCATCATTCTTGGTCTGTGCATGAGGTTGTAGGAGCGAAACGTACAGATAGGCATTAGGTGCCATTTCTTCAGTAACAAGTATTTGGTAAGTTGTTTTACCCTTTTGGGTATTCACCCAATAAGTATTTAGCACTTTGCTACCATTTTCTACAGAGATGAGTGCGCGTCCGTCAGCATCGGAAGGGAAAGAGATAACGGCTTTTTCTCCTACCTTATAATCTTTTTTATCGGTGGAGAGCATAAGCATAGTAGCTTCTACTCCGGCATCTTCGTCATTGTCTCCCCAAGAATAGAAGCGAGCATCAACACCAGCTTCGTGGTTGCTCTGACTGTCTTCGGCTAAGAAGAAGTAGCGACCAGATTGACCTCTTTCTATATTGACATCAAAGGTAGCCTTTCCATCCCCGCCTGTAGTTGTTTCTAAGGTAAAGACAGGAGTTTTAGAATCGGAGGCGTTGTAAGTGGAGATGTTGAATTCGGAAACGTCCCACCACCAATTTTTATCCAACTTATAAGCATATAGCTTCACCCTACGGCCACTGATAGGCTTTCCTCTTTCGGAAAGGACTATTGTCTGGAACTTAACAGGCTTGCCTGTCTCATAGTAATAACTATCGTTAGGCGCCTTGATTCCCACATAAGATGAGAAAGGAGAATAAGTAGCCGAAGTAACATCGGTACTAAAGTCGCCTCCTTGCTCATTGGCTTGGGTCAAGAGGTTGATTTTTAGCATTTGAGGGGCATCTTTCAACTCTTTGGGCAAGAAGAAGAATGAAGCCTTTCCTTGTTCGTTCGTATTTCCACTGAATACAGCAATCTCTTCGGAGGAGAACTCAAAAGAGGTATTGTGGAAGGTATAGTTTTCGTAGCCCTTGAAAGGATTCACCTTAGGATAAATTTTTCCTGTGATATCCACCTTTATATTGCTTGCAGGTACTCCTTGTAGCCAATCCACTTGTAAGGAGGCATTTTCCCCTTCAAAGGAGATAAATTTCTCTGACAAGCTATTGTTGATCTTCAAGCGGTTGGGCTTAACAGTCTCTACCTTAATTGTTTTGGAGTAGGAGCTACCACCCACAGTGATTTGGCAAGTCCAGTTACCTGTAGGGGCATCGGGGCTTGTTTTTAGGTTGAACAAGTAATGGTTTTCAGGGGTAGAGGTTTTTACCAACTGTTGTACCACTTTTCCACTAGGATCGGAGAGCGTGAGCTTGATGGGCAGGCTTTCGGGTAACTTATTAGCAAAGTCATTGAAAACGAAACCTATGGATATATTATCACCAGGGCGCCATACGCCACGTTCGGTATAGATAAAGGCATTACGTCCTTTTTCAAGCTCTAAGCCCCCTACCTCATACTTGCTCACTGATTGGGAAGAACCATCATCTATCTTGGCATAGGTAGTGTTCTTATCCTTTTGGGCAATGACAAAATAAGCACGCTTGGAGGTAGTTACTACCGCTTTCCCATCAGAATTGGAGGTAGCCTCCGCGATTTTTTGTTGTTGATAATCATAGAGTTCCACTTTGGCACCGCTTACAGGAGCCGTGGTGAGCAGATTATTGACCACAACCATATAGTCATTGTTCTGTCCTCGTTTGACCAATACCCCTAAGTCTGAGGCTAAGATGTTCGTTTCTACTGACCTATTGTAATAATAGCTATCCTTACAAGGGTCATCTCTTTCTTCCCAGTCATAGTCATAGTAATCATAGTCATCATAATCGCCAGCACCTTCTTCTGCTATGTTTAGATTTTCTTCTTTGATAGGTGTGCTATCGTTGTTACAATTCAGCGCATATTCTTTCTTGAAGTCCAACTTGACACGGTAGATAGCACCAGGTTCAGGCGAGATAATTTTGGAAAGATCAATGGCATGAGTACTCCATTTGGATAGAGAGCCTTTGCCAAGGCCACGGATAGGAATCACCTTACGAGCGATGGTAGCCCCAACACGGCGCAGGTTATAGCTTCCACCTAGGTTGTTGTCTTGCAAGAACTGCAAGATGTTGTTCTGATAGATCTTCATTACGCTCACCTCTACTGCCTTTAGGTTGATCGTTTGGAAATTTACCTTTAGGTTTTGGGAGCTAGGTAGTATAGTACCATTGCGAACAAAGCGCACTTCAGGCTTGATAGGATCAAATACCAACTTGCCTGTATAATCATAGCTCATACGTTCCCCATATTGGCTTCGGATTCCTTGGAAAGCCTTTATAGTGACTTCTTTTTCAAAATTCTCATCAGCATATAGCTTGAGGATATTACCGGAGATGGAGTATCTGAACTCTCCTTCATATTGAGGTACGGAGACAAGTCCCCTTAGGTCTTGTTTCTTATCTAAGGGAGCGGAGAAAATTATACTGAAAGAATTGTATTCTCCTTCATTCTGAAGCAGTTGTACTACACCAAATTGGTTACTAGTAGGAATGGTAAGGGAGCTTTCCCCTTTGCTTTCTATGTCATGAGCGTCACCATCCCAAGAAATACGAAGGGTCTGTTGTTCGTCCTTAGGGGTGGGGATACTATCCACGATGAAAGCAATATGAGTGCTACTCTCGGTTGTTTGTGGTTTTATACGGAGTTTTTCCCCATCAATAGAGGCGGAAATCAACTCAGGGAGCATCTTGGGGGAGATATTGTCACTGGCTTCCAAATAGGCATTGAGGAAATAATAGTCTCGGCTATAAGATTGTAAGTCACGTATATTGACTTCAAAAAGAAGACTTTGGGTACGTACATGGAAAAAGAAACTTTTTAAGTCCTTCTTTACCTCAAAGAGCTTATCCAAGTGTAGTGTAACGGCATACTCCTTGTTATGTTCCAAGGATTCATTAGGAACAAACTTGAGCAAGCTACCCTCAAAAATCACCTTACCCTCCACAGCGGGGGAGAATTCAAAGAGTTTCGAGGTATCCAAATCCTTGATTTTGTCTTCGCTTAGGGCTTCAGTAAGAATGACCTCAATAGGACCATTGGCGGGAATAGTTCCTGCACTAAAGCCTGTGATGTATTCTCTAAAGAGCGTAGGATCGCTATCTTTTTGGCGATTGTTTTTGGAGCAAGCCACCAATAGGAGGCAGGCCATAAGGTAGTAAAAAAAGTCCTTCATAATACTATATTTAGTAATGTGGCTAGAAGCACACCAATTCGTACCGCAAATTTAAATATAAATTTGTAATTATACAAGTGTTATCTTAGAAAATTATAGAAAAAAATTCTTAGTGAGTAAAAAAGGAAAGAAGCAACCCCTATTTCAAGGGTTACTTCTTTCTGATTTATAGATAATAATAGTAAGGTCTAGCGCTTAATCACCCAATCTCCTCTTTCTAAGAAAGGAATAGCTTGTTTGTACTTCATTTCCTTGATTTCTCCATTGAGAATATTCTGGATTTCAACCTTGTCATTACGTCCTATTTTAGGTTGGTCACGTACGATAGGTTCTGTTACTTGTGGGGCAGGGGAGGCTTGCTGACCTGCTTCACGATTTCTCTGAGCTAGCTCGTCGGAATTGAGAACTTCCTCCTTGCTTGTTTGCAAGTGCTCAGGAGCACGTCTTACCTCATGGGCTTCCTGCAAAGGTGGTTGTGCTTGTGGTAGGTGTGCATGGAAAAGGAAAGCTACAATCTCCTTATTGACCCTATCGACCATATCCTTGAAGAGGTTATAAGCCTCAAGCTTATAGATGAGCAAGGGGTCTTTCTGCTCGTGAGTGGCTAGCTGAACGGATTGTTTCAACTCATCCATCTGGCGGAGGTGTGTTTTCCATGCATCATCTATGATAGCTAAGGAGATGTTTTTCTCAAAATCTACAATAATCTGCTTACCTTCACTTTCATAAGCTTCTTTGAGATCAGTGGTAATATTTAATCCTTTTTGTCCATCGGTAAAAGGTACTACAATACGCTCAAATTGGTTGCTCTGATCCTCATATACACTCTTTATCACAGGGTAAGCGATAGCGGCATTGGTATCATTATGGGCTTTGTATAGGGTGAGTAACTCAGGATAAATCACCTTAAGGAGTTCCTTAATAGGCTTTCTGTGAAATTCGTCTTGGGAAACTTTAGGTCCTACTCCGAAATACTTAAAGTGCTCGTATTCAAAGTTTTTGTAATCATTACCTGGTTTGTTACTTTCCAAGATACTTTCAAGCGTATCATAGATGATATCGGCAATATCCACTTGTAAGCGTTCTCCATAGAGGGCATGGCGGCGGCGCTTATAGATTACCTCACGCTGTGCATTCATCACGTCATCATATTCGAGCAAGCGCTTACGAATACCGAAGTTGTTTTCTTCTACTTTTTTCTGTGCTTTCTCTACGTTCTTGGTGATGATAGGGTGTTCCAATACTTCTCCTTCCTTGAGACCTTGTCCTAGGCGGTCTAGGAACTTGATAGCACGTTCCATACCATAGAGGCGCATAAGGTTATCCTCGAAGGATACGAAGAACTTAGAACTACCTGGGTCTCCCTGACGACCAGAACGACCACGTAACTGTCTGTCCACACGGCGAGAATCATGTCTTTCAGTACCGATAATAGCTAAACCGCCTGCTTCTTTTACTTCATCGGTGAGCTTGATATCCGTACCACGACCTGCCATGTTGGTGGCTATGGTAACTACACCTTTCTTACCTGCTTCGGCTACAATCTCTGCCTCTTTCTTGTGGAGCTTGGCGTTCAATACATTGTGAGGGATGTTGCGGAGCTTAAGCATACGGCTCAAGAGTTCGGATACCTCCACAGAGGTAGTACCAATAAGTACAGGACGCCCTGCTTGGGAGAGGCTTACTACCTCCTCAATCACCGCATTGTATTTCTCACGTTTGGTTCTATAGATTTGGTCATTTTGGTCTTTGCGGGCAATAGGACGGTTGGTAGGGATTTCCATTACGTCCAATTTATAGATTTCCCAGAACTCACCCGCTTCAGTAGTCGCAGTACCTGTCATACCAGAGAGCTTGCGGTACATACGGAAGTAGTTTTGTAGGGTGATTGTTGCATAGGTTTGGGTAGCGGCTTCCACCTGTACATTTTCTTTGGCTTCGATAGCCTGATGTAGTCCATCGGAGTAGCGACGTCCGTCCATAATACGTCCTGTTTGTTCATCCACGATAAGGACTTTGTTATCAATCACTACGTACTCAATATCCTTTTCGAAAAGGGTATAAGCCTTGAGCAATTGATTTACAGTATGGATGCGTTCGCTTTTTTCTCCAAACTCTTGGTAGAGCTTGTCCTTAAGAGCGTTTTCTTCCTCTTTGGAAAGGTTTTGTTTTTCAATATTGGCAATTTCTGCCCCTATGTCAGGCATCACGAAGAAGTTTTTGTCCTCTCCTTGTGACATTTCATTGATACCCTTATCGGTAAGTTCTATTTGGTTGTTTTTTTCGTTGATAACAAAAAGGAGATCCTCATCTATCTTGTGCATCTCACGGTTGTTATCCTGCATATAGTAGTTTTCTGTCTTTTGCAGGAGCTGTTTCATACCCTCTTCACTGAGGAACTTAATTAGCGCCTTGTTCTTAGGGAGTCCGCGGTGTACGCGCAAGAGGAGTACGCCTCCATCTTTGGTATTTCCTTCAGCAATGAGCTTTTTCGCCTCAGCCAAAACGTTGGTTAGGTGCTTGCGTTGTTTTTCCACAAGGGCTTCCACAGCAGGCTTGAATACATCAAACTCATGGAATTCTCCACGAGGCATAGGACCAGAGATAATCAGCGGTGTACGGGCATCGTCAATGAGTACGGAATCCACCTCATCGACAATGGCGTAGTTATGAGGACGTTGTACAAGCTCATCAGGCGTATGTGCCATATTGTCACGAAGGTAGTCAAAACCAAATTCGTTGTTGGTACCATAGGTGATATCAGCAGCATAAGCCATACGGCGACCAGGAGAGTTAGGTTGATAGTTATCTATACATTCCACCTTCAGGCCATGGAATTGGAAAAGAGGAGCCATCCAAGCACTGTCTCGGCGAGCCAAGTAGTCGTTCACAGTAACCAAATGTACTCCATTGCCAGTGAGGGCGTTAAGGTAAAGCGGCAAGGTAGCCACCAGAGTTTTACCTTCCCCTGTTTGCATCTCTGCAATTTTTCCTTGGTGCAAAGCAATCCCTCCAATGAGCTGTACATCATAATGTACCATATCCCAAGTGATAGGCTTTCCAGCTGCATCCCAAGAGTTTTTCCAAAGGGCTTTCTCTCCCTCAATGCTTACATAATCTTTCATAGAAGCAAGCTCTCTATCATAAGGAGAAGCGGTTACCTCAAGAGTAGAATTATCCACAAAGCGCTGAGCAGTTTCTTTTACTACTGCAAAGGCTTCAGGAAGAATTTCGTTAAGCACCTTTTCACCAGCCTTGTAAGCCTCATCGGTTAGCTTGTCTATTTCAGTATAAAAATCTTCTTTTTGGTCGATATCATTGGTAGCATCGGCTTGGGATTTGAGGGTTTGTATTTTTTGCTCAAACTCCGAGCGGGCGGCGGCGATACGTTCCTTGAAAGCGGTGGTTTTGGCACGTAACTCATCGTTGCTTAGCGACTTATATTGCTTTTGGTGTGCATTAATCTGCTCCACCAATGGTGCAATTTCCTTCATATCTTTCTTGGCCTTATCACCGACAAAGATTTTTATTAATGAACTTATCAAACTCATAAAAAGTATTTTATTATATTTAAATTAAAAAAACAAGTAATCCCTACTCAAAAAATATACCATATTTATTTTGGCTGACAAAAGTACAAAAAAATTCTGTTATCAGCATAAAAAAAACTGACATTTTTTCATGTTTTTCAATTTTGTAAGTAATTTTAGATGGTATGGGATAGTAGGTTGTTTTGTAAATATTTGATTTTTATGCAATTAGTTGATGAGTCGATTTGCCAATGAGTCGATGAGTCGATGAGCTGATTTGCCAATGAGTTAATTTAATTGACTAATTAGCTAATTGGCAAATCGACTAATTAATTTAACTTCTTTTTATTATTACTAATTATTGATTTTACGATTTAAATGTTGTAATTTTGCAACCTAATTAAGTGAAAAGCAAAAATTGAAAAATGTATTGGTAAACGTTGTAATTCTGTAATCCTAATAACTCTAAATTCTATAATCCTTAAAGAAAAATGAAAAAGCAAATCATTCAAGTGCTTTGGGGTATTGCTCAAGGTCAGCCTCAAGTGCAAGGGGAGGCAGTTGTCTATCCCAACATACGTGAACAACTCAATGCTATAAAAGCCCTTATGAGTATTGAGGGGTGGGAAGAAGAGGAACTACCCACACGACAATCCACTCCTGCTGAACACCCTACCATGCCAGCTGGGCGACCTGTTACTCCTACCAAGCACTCTGCGACCCCAGCTGGGCGCCCCGCCACGCCTGTCGAGAACCCTGCAACCCTAACCGAGTGTCTCGCTCCAACTCAGTGCCCTACAGCATTTACTCCACCGCATCCTATTCAACAAAAACAAAGACCCCGACGAAAAAAGCAGCTTTTTATACGAGGAACGAGCATACCAATTAGCCGATGAGTCGATGAACTGATGAGCCAATGAGCTGATGAGCCAATTAGCCGATGAGCCAATTAGTCAATGAGCAAATCGACAAATCGACAAATCTACAAATCGACAAATTGACAAATCGGCAAATCGCTAGTTACTAACCAAATACTGATTTGTAGGGAGTAGTTTTATTCTTTCCTCGTCCAAGAGTAGGGTGAGGACGTGTAGGATTTCCCATTCGTGGTAGGAAGAAGCACAACATATCTCTTGAGAGGTCATAGGATTGTAGGCGATGAGGGTTAGTAGCTCTTGAGAAATGACCTCTATGCGTTCTTTTGAGAGATTTTTTTGCTTGCTTTCTATGCAGTGAGAACAGATACCACAATCCTCCTTGAGGTTTTCTCCAAAGTAGGATAACAGAAATCGTTGGTTACAACAATCGGTTTGTTCTATATAGCTGAGTACATCTTTGCATTGGGCTTCCTTGTGTTGGTTGAACCATTTCACTTGGGGGGCGATATAGTTGATCGTTCTATCGTCATCACGAGGCATCAAAAAGGTGATTTCGGCATCGGTATGTTCGCTCTTGTAGGCGATGACGCCATCTTGTTGTAATTTTTCTAACTGCTGTTGTACTTCCAAGCTACTTATATGTAGGTTAGCTGCTATTTTCTCTACTCTGAAGGAGATATGTTGTTCATGAATACCTGCATATTTGCGCATAAGGAAAAAGAGTAATTCTTTTAGGGACAGATTTTGAGAAAGATAGTTAATGACTTCTTCGCTTGAGTGGAGTATCTGTACGCTCGCCTTCCTGAAAAAGGCTTGGCTGAGCGTGAGTACCCCATTGCGGTCAAGAATTTCCAAAGCCTGATACACTTTCAGAGCATCCATTTGTGTTCGTGAGGCAAAGTCGGCCAGATTGAAAAAATGAGTAGTCCCATCGCCTTCGCCTATGGCTATTTGGAAATGGTTACAGAGCTTAGGGTATAGCTCCTTTAGAAAAGGTATAGAAACTTGGCTTCGCTCGGTATCTATCACTAGTTTCTTGACGTCATTATCGTTGTATAAGATAATAGCAAAAGCCTTATGATTGTCTCGTCCTGCGCGCCCTGCCTCTTGGAAATAGTCCTCCAAGGAGCTAGGCAAGTCCCAATGGATAACAGTACGTACATCAGCCTTATCAATTCCCATACCGAAGGCATTGGTAGCGACCATCACTTGTATATCGTCCAACTTCCACATACCTAAGCGCTGGCTCTTCTCCTCGGTGGAGAGTCCTCCATGGAAACTGGTGGCTGAAAAACCCTCTTCACTTAGGTGTTGTGCTAGCTCCTCACTCAATCGTCGGTTGCGTACATATATGATACTACTTTCTTTATTCTTGGTGAGAATACGCTTGAGTCGTTCCCATTTGTCTTCTATATAATAGGTCATATAGGCCAGAGAAGGACGAACAAGACTTCCCTTGATCACAGTTGCCTTGGGGATTTGTAACAGCTCCAGTATATCGGCCTGTACCTTATCGGTGGCAGTAGCCGTAAGGGCGACAATAGGCAGAGAGGGGAACCATTCTCTAAGCCTTTTACACTCCAAGTACGAGGGGCGGAAGTCCTTTCCCCAGTGGGAAATACAGTGTGCTTCATCTATGACAATGTAGCTCAAAGGGGTGTGCTTAAGCCGATAGAGTACTTGCTCATTGTTCAAGCGTTCAGGAGCCATGTATAGAAACTTATAGGCTTCACTCTGCACATTGTTTAGCAGACGCTCCAGCTCATAAAAGGGAATATTTCCAGTGAGAGCTAAGGCGGAAATCCCTTTTTCGGAGAGGTTGCGCACTTGGTCTTCCATGAGTGAAATCAAGGGAGAGATCACCAAGCATACGCCTTCCTTGACCATCGCAGGGACTTGGAAGCAGAGAGACTTACCCCCGCCTGTGGGGAGCATAGCCAGTGTGTCTTTTCCCTGAAGAATAGCATCAATGATAGGTTCCTGAGCAGGACGAAATTGGTCGTACCCCCAGTGTTTCTTCAGAATTTCTAAGGCAAGCGGGTGCATAAGGACGTGTTTTGAGCCGACAAAAATACAAATTCAATTGTTAATTATCAATTATCAATTGTTAATTCTGCGATACGCATGCTTAATTTTTAAAGCATTTGTAATGCTACAATTATTAATGGTTAGTTGTCTATTACATCAAACTAAACAGAGAAATTATACGATTCCAACTCTTGTATAATTGACAACTAACAATTAATAATCATTGCTGTTTTTTTATTGTTTTAAGAATGCTTGTAAGTAGCTTAATTACTTCCGTTGCATCTGTTCTTATGCTATCATACTCTTTTGGAGTAATATATTCAGTTTTTGATAGAAGTTCTAACCAATATAAGGTTTCATTTATTTCTTTTTGAGTAATAGCGAGTTTATGAATAAAATCTGCCGTGCTTTCAGAATGTTCTGATTCATATACCATAGCCCCAACGGAGGTACCACTGCGCAAGATTTGTTTAGAAAGTACATATTCTCTTTTTTCTTCTGTCAAATACTTATAGAGATTGACCATTCTCACAGCAAGTGACATACTTTTCTCTTTTAATATATTCTCTTTCATTTTCTTAGCCATTAACAATTGACAATTAACCATTAACAATTGTTTTTGCTTTCCACTTGGCAATAAAAGCAGGCTTAGCCCCTCCCTCTTTTTGGGCATAGAGATAGGTCTCCACAAGGGTCTTTTCGGGGTTGAGGTAGCGACCTCGGCTCTTATAGCCCT
>NZ_CALHGG010000115.1 GCF_938029845.1 uncultured Capnocytophaga sp. | reverse complement strand
AGAATTAGAAATCAGTAAACAGTATTATAACAAATCTATGAAATATTTTATCTCTTTTATTTTAACACTATTGCTTGCTGGCTGTAACCTTTTCCAAAAACAACAGCCGGCAGGGGAAAGTGTGGCGAGTTTCTGGAAAGATGAAGTGTTTGTGCCTGTGGAGAAAGAGTTGTATGTGATTAAAGATGTAACAACGAGATATGCTAGTTTGACAGACTCTATACCATCGCTTTTTTGCATAATGGGGGATAAGTTGGAGATTATAGCCGAAGGAAAGGAACTTTATAAAACGGAAAGAGGCTATGTGGAAAAAGAAGACATGGGAGATTGGGAAGCCCTGAAGTCCAAAATGACAGGGGAGGTACTTGTAGAGAGTATCTATGGAGATATTTCTGATACTATCTCTAAGTATCTGAATATAAATCAAGTCTCTTCTGAAGAATATCAAGAAGCCTTGAAAAATAAAGTAGATTTCCTTCAAAGAGATACACTTGCGATTGTAAAAAAGAAAGGCAAACTTACTTTTGTGTGCAAACAGAGGACGGTTTATCTAAAAGATGATATATCTGAACTTGCGGACAAGCATTTTGATATGATCTATACCTATTTAGGCAATATACCTGCTATTGATCAGTATGTGGTATTGGAAGATACTGAAAGATCATTGGCTTATATCTTGATAGATAAGACCACGGGAGAGAAAAGAAGATTTGACAAGTTTCCCTTTCTCTCTGCTGATAAGAGGTATATCATCAATATAGGTAGGGACTACTATGATAAGGATAGGCTTATTTCTTTGTATCGTATAGAACATATAAAACCGCTGAAAATAGACACCTTAGTAGAAGGATATACAAAGAGCTGGGATGTCTATGATCTTGATAAAGAACCTATTTTCTTTAGTAAAAATGACTATTTGTATGCGCCTATGAACGTGGTGAGTAATTTCTTTGACGAGCATAATAACCCCGATAAACAACGAATATATATCAAGATAGGAATTAAGAATTAGAAATCAGTAAACAGTATTATAACAAATCTATGAAATATTTTATCTCTCTTATTTTAATACTAAGTATTACCAGCTGTAACCTCTTTCAAAGGCAACAAAAGGTAGAAGAGGATATACTTGTAAAAGAACCAGAATGGCCACTTGTAGAAGATTTACTTGATATTACAGAAAAGAAGCTTTTGGAGGCTATCAACGATGGAAGAGGTGAAATATCAGATACTACTACTTTTGGTAAATTTTTTACGATAGAAAGGATACCTCGGCAGGTGTATCAGCAAGCACTCAAGCATCGTTATAATTTTCTCAAGAAAGATAGCTTGGCCATTAAGCAAGAATCAGGAGTAATGACCCTTCCTTGTAAAAAGCAAATAGTAACATTGGTAGATGAAGGCCCTACAGAAGATACACAAATTACATTTTATCTCTATTTAGGTGAAATACCTGAATTAGAGCAATATGTAGTGTCGCGTGTTGTCTACAGAAGCTGGAAAACTCTTTTTATAGATAAGCAAACAGGAGCAGAGACAGAAATGGGTCGCAATCCTCTCCCCACACCTGATGGCAAGTATGTAGTGGATGTATATAGCGATTATTATTCAATAATCTTAACGCTCTATAAAGTAGAAAAGAAGGGTTCTTTTACTTTTAAAAAACTGATTACTCTGGAGCCTCATTATTGGCTACTTGATTATGATGAAAAAGAACCTGAGTTTTTTAGTAATGATGGGTATCTGTATATGCCTACTATATGCAGATACTTCTCGGAAGATATTGATAAGCGCACCTATGTTAGAATAGGAATCAAAAATCAGTCGTCAGTAAATAACAAATAACCAACTAATGAAACACAAACCAACCACTATTCGTCTTTCCTTTTGTATATATGGAGACTATTTTGATGTAGATAAGGTAACCAATATCATAGGTTTTCCACCTACTCAAACCGCTTATAAGGGAGACCAGCTAAAATATCGTGTCAGTGAAGAAACTTTTTGGGAATATAACTTTGCTCCTATCGAAACTCTTCTTATCGAAGATAATTTGCAAGTATTTGCTGATAAAGTAACGCCTTGTTTGGAAGAATTAGCTTCCTTTATTAAAGCGTTTGCTCTTACCTCGAATTTACTTTTTTGTGTAGAAATGAGTCCTGAGGAGAGCTGTCCCGCCATCGTTTTTGATAACAGAATACTTGATATACTCCATAGACTTAATGCTTGGATAGATATTGATATGTATAAGTAGTGACAAATGACAAGTGACTAATATCACGTTGAATATTAGTCACTTGTCATTAGCCACTTATCACTATTTTCGTTTTTTCTTCCACTGGGAAATGGAATCTTGATTCATTTTTACATAGTCCTCATTGCCTTCTTTTTTGGCTTTTTGTAGGGAGGTTTCAGCAGCTTTGATAGCTTCTTTGGTTTTTCCTAACTTGGAGAGGATAATAGCTTGGGCACGATACATATAATAGGGGGCATCGTTCTGCATGCTGAGTGATTTGGTGATGAACTCATTTGCCTTGTTAAGGTCTCCGTTGGAGGTAAGTAGGTAGTTGGCCGCTTCATAGTAATCACGAGCAGAAGAAGTAGCTGTAATTTTGTCGGCAATATTCTCCATGGATTGCTCTTGGGTTTGGGTGTGGAAAGGGAGTTCTACCAAGGTCTTATCCCAACGTACCGCTATTTTCCCATCATTATAGTTGATAGGATTTAGCTCAATGGTAAGGTACTCTGTTTCCATGGGGTAGGGGATAGGTTTAGCCTCCGCTTGTAGGGCGATTTGGGTTTCGTCCCATTGCTGAGGAACTCCCCAGTTGTCATTTTTCTTATAGAAATAGAAAGTCCATTTGTCCGCTTCAGGCTTGGTATAGAGGGCATATTTCCCCTTAGGAAGTACTTTGCCCGCGATAGATACATCTTCACTGAAAGAGATAGTTGTGTTTTCATTGGCACCTGTACGCCATACACGGCTATAAGGCACCAGTTCTCCGAAGATTTTTCTGCCACGCTTAGCGGGGCGAGTGTAGCTTACTTCCACTTCGGTAAGCCCGACCATTTGTTCTATGCTACCCTTTACACTAGGTTGTGGGAGCTTAATTTGTGCCATAGCTTCAGAGAAGAAGCATAGCATACTGGCGATAACAAATATCTTTCTCATGAGGATTGTTTTTTCAAGGAGCGTTTGTAGCAAAAAGTATGCCAAAGTCAGTAGTCAGTGGACAGAAGACAGTAGTCAGTGGACAGCGGACAGAAACTGATAACTAACAACTAACAACTAACTAAAGGCTTTGAGTCCTACTACGGATCCTATGAGGGTGGTTAAGAAGAAGAGGCGCCAGAAGGAAGCGGGTTCCTTGAAGACGAAAATTCCCACTAAGGCGGTACCTACCGCTCCTATACCTGTCCATACGGCATAGGCGGTGCCTAAGGGGAGGTGTTGGGAAACTTTCATCAGTAGGGACATACTGATAAAAGTACAGAGTAAAAAGCCTCCGTACCATAGGTACATAGTGGTACCCTGTGTTTCTTTTCCTTTGCCAAGGCAGAAAGTAAAAGCGACCTCAAAAAGGCCTGCTATAATAAGTAAAAGCCAATACATAATTTTGAGTTTTGAGTTTTGAGTTATGGGGAGCTATTCCATTCTTATAAGGCATTCCCTTAATCTTTGTAGGAGATCTAGATCTGCGATACAGTCGGCAATGCTTAGATTGTCTAAAGCAGGCACAGGCTGTGTGATGACAGAGAGGCTGCTGAATCCAAATTTCCCATAAATTACTTGAGCAATATCCCTATGATAGTTCAGCTGTTGTAATAGTTCTTTGGTAAGGGAATTGTTGGTGTCGAGATCCTCATAAAGACTTACAAACTGATTCCAAGCCGAATCGCCTGAATAATAGTTTTCTAAATGATGGTTCATCTTTCAAATAAATAGCTACTCTGCTCCTAAATGTTCTTTTTCTGATAGCCATTCAGAGAAGAAATTCATAATGGCTGAAAACTTATCTTCGTATGGGCTATCTTCGATCATATACAACCAATTAGAATAGTTGTTTTTATAATGAATTTTCTGTGTAAGCCAAGTGTTAAACTCCTCAGAGAACGAAATATCTATGCTTTCTAATATCTTATTTGTTCTTTTGGCTAATAGGAATCCTGATATGTAAAAGTACAATTGATCTATTTTTAGCTCAGGGATAAACATTTTAGGTCTTCTTTTGATTGCTCTGATTAACTCACTTATATTTTTCATTTTGCATACTTTATCTCTTGTTCTTAGCTTTGAGGATATTAATTGTTAATATTCTTTAGATAGTAATAAGGATTCCAATTTTCAGGGGGTTCTACGGGTAAAGGGATTCCTAACTTTAAACTAATGAGGGTATCTATATTCAAATAACTTTTAATACAAAAATATCTTCTGTATTTATATTCTTTCGGGTATTTGCCAAATGTTCTAAGTTGATAGGTATTTCTTTCACAATACTATTGATTACAATTCTTTATTGTGTAGAATTCTCTTTTTACTCGTTCCTTAGTCCTGAAAATCATCATACTCAAAGTAATGCTCTATAGCTCCTAAAAGGACGTCTGTATCCTCGGTAGTTAGCGATTCATTATGATCAAACTTATTGTCAATAATGTCTTGAAAAATTCCTACTCCTGAAAAGTAAGCTACTTCAAATTGGGCTAATGATTCGGGAACTTCTCCGTACTTAGTTTCAACAGAATTTTGTTCTTTATCCTCATTACTTGATAAAACCCAAAATGCTGCCTCTTGATAATTGTCCTTTTTTTCTCCTTCGATATAAATTATACCAGGGTAAGGCAATTGCTTGTAATCTTTGATAAGCTCTTTTATTGTTTTGTAATGTTGCATATTGATATATAAATTAAATTTTTGTATTATTGATTTAAGTTTTGTTAGTTCTGTAACTTATTGATATTCAAAAACCTCCCCCTACCCCCTCCAAAGGGGGAATGAGATAGTTTATGATTCTCAAGAAGTTAGAGAGAGGACATTTTCCAGATTGATAGACAATTTTTATCTTTTTCAACGCATCCCACATACCCAGCTGTGAGCACTCGCTGGCTTTCCCTCTCGGAGGGGATAGTCCGTGAATACATGGAACGGAGTATGTGAGGGGATATTTTACAAATAATTGATTATTAACTAATTACAGATCCAATTATAACCTAAAAATGACCTGCGAAACTTAAATTATTGATAAATATTAGTTGATTTAAAACGTTTTCTAATATTGTATTTCCCCTATTTCGGGAAAGCGCTCTAAGAAAGTTTTGGTCTCTTTCATTGTCTTTAGCTTAATGGTGATATGCTCCAACAGAGGAAATATTTCCGGAGAGAGCCAATCCAAATCGCCTGAATAATAGTTTTCTAAGAGGATATTCATTCTTAAAAAGTTAAGAGTTGAGAAACAAACTATTCAATGATTACCTTTTGTCCTTTGCTCCCAAAATGTTCTATAATAGCCTGTAATATAGTTTCTTGCTCTATAGGAGAAAGTGTATTATCTATGGAATTACGATAGATAATGTAACTATAGGCGTTTCCTTCAGTTAGTAAAAGACCCTCACCTAAGATATGGTAATACTGACCTTTGTAAGATATGGTAATTTCTCCTCTTGTGATTTTTTCTATTTTGACCATTACATATTTTGATGAATTGTTTCCTAAACTAATGTGAGTTCAATATAACAAAATCTCCCACGGATTGTTATAAGACCAAAGGTCTTATCCCAGATTTACAACTCTCAATAAAGAGCCATAGGGGCTACTTATAATGGGTACGAGCTGCAAGAAGTGAGCCAGAGAGGCGGATGTTTTTTAGTTGGAACAAAATTGAGAAAATATTTCCACATAGGCAAGGGAAATTTTTATTTTCCTTGTTTTTATTTTTGTTCCCTAAAAAGTTACCTTTACTATTTGAATCTACCAGTGTTTATAATTTTCATATAAGCTAAAAACAAAAATATATTTGAATTTTGTTGGTTGTTTCGTCAAAAATCACT
>NZ_CALHGG010000114.1 GCF_938029845.1 uncultured Capnocytophaga sp. | reverse complement strand
TATAACCAAGTAACCATACATTATGGTAATTGTACTACACCTGCCTTAGTCACTGTCTATGAAGATAATACGGAGATAAGGAAAGATACACTTATAGCGGATGGTGCCTACCATGCTTATAAGTTGAACTTTTCTGCTACGCCCAAGAAACTCCGAGTACAGTTCTCTAGTACCAAAAGCCCTGATTTCTATGGGGTAACGGTAGGTAGCACTGAGGGGGTACAGGCTGATAATATTCCTACACGTGGGGATTCGGGTTTTCACTTTACTCGTATTCAGGATACTTACGATGCGATGAGTCGCGAGCTGAAACCCGATATTATCATCTTCCAATTCGGGGGGAATCTTGTCCCATACCTGACCAAAAATAAGGTAGCCTCCAGCGTGAAGCGTATCATTACCAATATGCAATGGGTACAGAAGCGCAATCCCGATGCTCTCTTTCTACTGATAGGCCCCAGTGATATGCTTAAGCGAAGTACCAAAACTACCTATGACATTATTCCAGAGCTGGTGGAAGAAATGAAAAAGCAGGCTGCTGAAAATGGCTTTGCTTTCTTTAGCATGTATGAGGCCATGGGAGGTAAGAACTCTATGAAGATATGGTATGACAACCGTATGGCAGCGAGTGATTTGGTGCATTTCTCTGACAAGGGTACCGAACGTATTGCACAGCTGCTATTCCAGAACTTGGTGGAGGACTTGCTTTCGGTACAATCTCCAGACATGTACAAAAAATAAACTTCTTTAGAACCCTCCTAACCAGCCTTCTCGGTCAAGGCTACGATATTGTATGGCCTCACCTATGTGGTGTTCCTTAATTGTTTCAGCCCCTTCCAGATCGGCTATGGTACGCGCTACCTTTAGGATACGGTCATAGGCACGTGCTGAAAGGCTAAGCCGTTCCATGGCTTTCTTGAGCATCGCCAAGGAGGAGGCTTCTACATGGCAGTATTTCCCTATCTGTTGGCTGCTCATTTGGGCATTATAGTGAATATGTTCATACTCGGCAAACCGCTGGGTCTGTATCTCTCTAGCACGTATGACTCGCTCACGAATGGCGGTACTACTTTCGGCTTTTTCTCGTTGGGCAAGTTTCTCAAAAGGCACAGGATTGACTTCTATATGTATATCTATTCTGTCAAGTAAAGGCCCTGAGATTTTGCTTAAGTATCGCTGCATCTCGGCAGGGGAGCTTACCATAGGGGCATCAGGGTCGTTGAAATAACCGCTGGGTGAGGGGTTCATACTGGCAACCAACATGAATGAAGCAGGATAGGTAATAGAGAACTTAGTACGTGAAATCGTTACCTCTCTGTCTTCCAAGGGTTGGCGCATCACTTCCAATACACTACGCTTGAATTCGGGGAGTTCGTCCAAAAAGAGCACTCCATTGTGTGCTAAGGAGATTTCCCCAGGCTGTGGATAGCTGCCTCCCCCTACCAGTGCCACATCCGAAATGGTATGGTGCGGACTGCGAAAAGGGCGCTGACAGATAAGTCCATTGTCCTTGACCCGCCCCACTACACTGTGAATCTTAGTGGTTTCTAGCGCCTCTTGTAGTGTCATCGGAGGGAGTATGCCAGGCAGGCGCTTGGCAAGCATCGTTTTCCCAGAACCAGGAGGGCCAATGAGTATAATGTTATGTCCGCCTGCGGCCGCAATCTCCATACAGCGCTTGACACTCTCTTGGCCTTTGACATCAGCAAAGTCAAACTCTGGGGTCTCCACATGCTTGAAGAACTCCTCACGGGTGTTTAGTTCTACCCGCTGTAGGCTATCTTCCCCGTTGAGAAAGTCTATAACCTGCTTGATATTCTCTGCTCCATATACTTCCAAGTTATTGACAATAGCGGCTTCCTTGGCATTTTGCATAGGAAGTATAAAGCCCTTGAAGCCTTCTTTCCTAGCTTGGATAGCAATCGGCAAGGCTCCCTTGATAGGTTGTAAGCTGCCGTCCAAGGAGAGCTCGCCCATAATGATATACCGCTCTATCTCCTCACATTGTATCTGTCCGTTGGCTGCCAGAATACCTATGGCAAAACTTAGATCGTAGGCCGAACCTTCCTTACGCATATCAGCAGGTGCCATATTGATGGTAATTTTCTTTCCAGGAATCTTGTATTGGTTGTTGTGTAGGGCAGCCTCTATACGGAAATTACTTTCCTTGATAGCATTGTCAGGTAGCCCAACCAAGTGGTAGCCTACGCCCTTATCTATATTGACCTCAATGGTAATGGTAATAGCCTCCACACCATAAACAGCACTGCCATATATCTTTACTAACATGCTCTTTGTTTTGAAAAAAGATTTTTTGTGTAGAGCAAATTTACGAAAAAATAATGACTTTTTGGCTATAAAATGATTTTCTTTTTCTTTGAGGTTATGTGCGCAATTTTCACTATTTTTGTCCTTGCAAAATAAGTATATCATGGAACAAATTTTCACCTATTGTCCCCATTGTGGAAGCAAGGATATAGAGTTTCCTAACTTAGTACGTTTTCTCTGCCATCAATGTGGTTTTGTCTATTACCACAATATAGCTGCTGCGGTGGCAGTTATTTTCAGGCGTGAGAGAGAAATCCTTTTTGCGGTACGTAATATAGACCCTGATAAAGGTAAGTTAGACCTCCCTGGGGGCTTTATAGATCCTGATGAGAATGCCGAAGCGGCTGCTTGTCGTGAGGTGAATGAGGAATTGGGCTTAGAGATAACGCCAAGCCAACTAAAATATGTGACTACTCAACCCAATCATTATTTGTACAAGGATGTTCCCTATCGTACTATGGATATTTTCTACGAATGTCCTTTGGATGTGCCTGTCTCTGTAAGAGCAGCCGATGAAATCAAGTCCTTACAATGGATTCCCATACCTGAAATCGACCTTAGCAAAATAGGCTTTGTCTCTGTAAGAACAGTCATTGAAAAATATTACTTAAACCAATGAAATTCAATCCCAAATACTTCTTCGCTGCCCTGATCCTCTTTTTGGTAGAGGTAGCCATAGCCACTTTATTCAAGAGTGTTTCCTTTGTACGGGCATACTTAGGTGATATCTTGGTGGTGATACTGATTTATTGCTTTATTAGAGCCTTTTTCCGTATCAAGAACACTAAGAAATTGCTTATAGGAATTTTCTGCTTTGCTGTATTTGTGGAGGTGTTACAATACTTTAAGCTGGCTACTTTCTTTGGTTTTGGCAAGGGTACCCTTGGCTATATTCTACTAGGGAATTATTTCTCTTTTGAAGATATTCTTTGCTATGCTACAGGCTGCTTTTTAGTATTTATTTTTGATAAGTAAAAGGATTTTACCTTGAGTAACGATTTTTCCTTTTCATGCAAAGCTTGCTATCCACTGAGGATTAACTTTTTAGAGATGAAGATTAACAAAAATATAAAAGGATAATTTTGTTTTGTATTTCAAGATTTTATATTTTTGCCCTCAATAAATAATATAGATATGAAAAAATTAACTTTTACAATAGTTATTGCCTCATTATTTCTGTTCTTTTCTTGCAGTAAAGATAATGAGACATCAGGAGCAGGCACCTCAGGAGCCTTAGGGGTTACAGGCAGTGGCATATACTACGAATTTGCAGGTGGGTATGGGTATTATGACCTTCGCTCAGGGAGAAACATTACTGAGATATTCAAGAGCAATATAGTTGATAAGTATGATGTCTCTTGGGATGGCCAGAAGCTATTGGTGGCTTGGGCAAAACGACCTTATGGCCAATATCAGACGGATTATCTTCAATTTACCTATCTGCCTATGCTTGAGAAGAAATCTGGTGCGGCCAGCAGTGATGATGATTTTCAGAAGCGTAAAATCAATTCTTTTGATTTCAATGGTTATGATGTAGGCGGCTCTGGGGGGGTAGGTTTTTTCCTCTCGCCTGACGAACGATTTGTTGCTGTACAAGCCAAAAAATCTACGGGTTATAATGATGATAATCCTGCAAGTATATTGGATAGGAGTAGCGGGCGTGTGCTAAAAGAATTTAATATCGACGGATATGAGCCGCATAGGATCAATATCGTAGGCTGGTCAAGTGCTGGGGAACTTTTCCTTAGTGTAGATAATGAACTCATAAAAGCCTCAGAAAGCAATAATTGGCGTATGACCTATGTAAAAAAGATCCCATTCAATGATATAGAGATGCTCAATATGAACCCACAAGGGACACAATTTGTCTTCAGAAGGGGAGATAAGCATATTTGGCTCTATGATATACAAGAGGACTCACACTACCAAGTAACTACTTCAAAGGTAGATGGCATTACCGATGCAAGAACTTATTATTCAGGTGGAGAGCGTCTCCCATCCTTTTCTCCAGATGGGAAGTATATTGCCTTTACAGGACAACCCAGACACTCTGCAGTGCCCTATGCCTATGACCCAGCGGTATTTGGGACTGCAGTGGCGATCAATATGCTCATCATTATAGAGAATAATGGCAAAACTAGAGATCTTGATGCTGATAATGATGGTACTATATTCTATCCCAAAGCTGGGAAATACCCCATATCAGCAGCGCAACGGCTCATCTGGAGATAGGAGTCTTTGTTATTCATAATAGGTAAAGATGCGTTCTACAATAGCAGCAGGTTTGTTATTTTTGTACCAAATTTCTTGGGTACAGTTGTTGAATTTGTCATAGTGGTAGATGGTTCTATTAGGGGAAGGAATCTGTCCGTCATCTATTTGTAGCAAATTTCCTTTCTCATCATACGTATAATACGTTCCAGAGGTAAAATCGCCTGTAAGAAGATTAAAATTTTCTTTCTTGATGAGTTGGTTGTTCTTATCATAAGAAAAAATAGTCTTTATGACCTCTCCTTCCAGAAAATAACTATAAGTTTCTACTTCTTTATCGTTTTCCATACAGTGGTAGGAACGAAAATCCTCTCCCTTGTATGTTTGTATCTCTACTATAGCTCCTTTGGAGTCATAGATGTAGTATCTTGTTCTTTTGTCAGAGATATCTTTCTCATCATGTAAAGGTGTTGTATAGGTGGTCTCTTCATATACTTCATTATTGGCTAAATATTGATAAGTAGTATAAAAACAAAACATGGAGTAACATTCTTTCTTTTCAGCAAGCAATGTACCTTCTTTCGTATATGTATACCAAGTATCATATGCTTCATCACCTAAAAGGCTCATTGATTTATTTTTTTCATATGTAATATTCCCTTTGCTATTATAGGAATATTTATTTTTATTAATGAGCGTATTATTTCTATATTCTGAAATAGCTTTTTTCCTTTTGTTTTTATCAAACAACATTCTTATTTCAAATAAGTTGCCATCAATCTTGTATTTTTTAGAGATCATTACTTTTCCCTCGTAGAAAATTTCTTCTTCTGTGTGCTGGGGATTGTTTTCTTCTATGTATTTGTATTCATCAGCTTTTGTAAGTAGATTGTCCACGTTGTATTGGTAAAATATCTTTTGGAAAAGTTTCCCATCGGTATAGTAGTTATAAAATTCTATGATATTTCCCTTTTTATCAAAGATGTATCGGCTATGTACGGGCATACGTTCTACTTTCGCATTCTTAGGGAATATCTTTACCTCTTTCCCATTTTTATTTTCATAATGGTAAATGAATTTCTCTACTGATTTTACTTTCCCTTGAGGAGTAATACCTAAGTTTCTAAGATGTTCGTTAGTATATCTATTAGGGTCATCTTCTTGAGACAGAAGAGATACATAAAAACAAGAAGAAAAATAAAATAATAAGATAAATAAAAAATGTTTCATAGTGTTAAAATATTTTATTCGTAATAGGTAAAAATTCTTTCGTAGATATAGTTCTTTCCGTTATTATATTTTTCTATTTTGATAAGATTTTGATAGCTATCATAAGTATAAAATGTTTTTTCTATTGCTTTATTTCCTTTGTAAGTTGTTTTAGAAAGTAAGTTATTATCTTTGTCATAAGTATAAAGTACTTTATATACTTCTTTATTTCCTTTATAAATTATTTTAGAGAGTAAGTTATTGTTTTTGTCATATCTATAAATATCTTTATCGGCTTCTTTATTATTATAAATAGTTTTTGTAAGATTATTAGCCATATCATAACTATTTGTCCAATATTTTTTTTTATTATTGCTGTATAATAGTTCTGTTTTTATTATTCTATCCTTATCATCATAATAATGAGTATAAGTTCTTGCTATTTCTTTTCCTTCATAATCATAGAATTTCTTTATACGACATTTTTCATCATATTGTATTTTTTCTTTAGTAGTACTGTAATAATGTCCATTAAAAAATCTGGTAGATTTTTCTTCTTCTATAAGTTGGTTTTCTTTATAATGATAAAATATATGTATTTCGTCTCCACTTCTATTCTTCTCATAACTTTCTATAGGTAAGTTGTCTTTATAAATGTTCTTAATGAGAATATTTTCATCTCCATCTATATTTTCTGTAGCCAAGATAAGTCTGTTCTGTTCATCATATTGGTACTTAGTGATACTTTTTTGACTGATAGAGAATTGTGTAAAATAATAATCTTTTTTGATAAGGTTGTCTCTTTCATCATATTCAAGTTTGTATTCAGAGCGTAATTTTCCTTTTGAATAATCAAGTTCTTTTATAAGTTTTCCCATGTCATTATAAGAACGAATAACAGTTTCTATGAGAGTATCATTGCTGTAATAATGACTTTCTAAGAGCTGTTGCTTGTCATTATATTTGTATAGCTCTCGGTTAAGAAAAAAGATATCACTTTCTTTAAGACTACAACCTTTTACTTCTTGTAACAGTCCTAATGGATTATAGAAATAAGATTTTTCACCTATATAAGTTCCAAAGTTTTCTCCCCATATAAATTCTCTTAGATAAGTAAGACTATCTTTTTCGTTGTATCTCCTTTCATATTTGCTACTTATATTGCCGTGCATATCATATTTGATAAATAGAATTTCTCTTCCTTCTTTATCAAAGCCATAAGTATAATTATTATCAAAAAGCTCCTTTTTTATAGTGTCATATTTATTATATTCTATAAAATAATGGGCAGTATGCATAGTTTTTACTTTTCCTAAAAGAGGTTTTTTGAACTCATCGTTTATAGCAGGATCTGTTTTATATCTTTCTACTTTGTTATTTGTATTTTGAGCAAATACAGCAGTAGAGATAAATAAAAATGGGATTAAAAAATGTTTCATTATTTATTCGTAATAAGTAAATGTTCTTTCGTAGATATGAGAAAATTTGTTATTGTAATATACTTCCTGCTTAATCCAATTATTATGCTCGTCATAAAAATAGATTATTTTTTGAGAAAGACGACTATTACTTTCTTCAATCAAATTTCCCATTTTATCATATTGATATGTAGCATAAGAATCATATTGACTATCATCAGAGGAAGTATAGACACTTTTTATTTTTCTTCCTTTTTCATCATACTCATATGTTATATTATTTTGTAATTTATGACTTATATAGACATCACAAGATATAGGAAGTTCTTTGTCATTGTATCTATATATTTTTTCTTCATCTGTATTATAACACCCTTCAAAACTGCTACTTTCTTCTTTTTTAGTTTTTAATTTTTTATTTTCATAGAAATAAGTGTGGATATAAGAATAATTTTCTTCTCCATAATATTCTTCCATTAGTAAATCATCTTTGTAAGTTCTTCTAAAAATATTGAGTGTATCTTCTCTATTGGTGTTTTTTTCTTTCACAAAAATAAGACGGTTTTTGTCATCATATTTATATTTTCTTAGATATTTGTAGTTTTTTTGAGTATCTTCATAGGTTTCTTCTATTTTATTGGCGTGTTCGTTATATTTGTAGGTATAACTGCTTATCAAATCATTGTTTTTATAATATAATTCTTTTATAAGTAAGTCATTTTCATTATATGAGTATAGAAATTTTTTCTCTTCTACGAGTTTGTTTGAATTATCATATTTATAAGTATGAGTTATATTACCTTTTTTATCAAATAAATAAAGATATTCATTGTCATAAACTTCACGAAATGTTCTTATGGTATTTCTATTATCTATAACACTACAACTAATATAGTTTATAGATTTTATTTTTCCAGAAAAATTTCCTATTGTTCTATGTTTTTTTTTAATTTTTATCGGTAAAGGATCATTTTGTCCCCATATAACAATAGAGAAAAGGAATAAAAAGGGGAATAAATAGTTTTTCATAGTATCGCAAATTAAAATTATCTTACCGAATGGAGAATTTTTGGCAGCGATTCCTTCCAAAATTTCCAATTATGAGTACCTTTTCGGAATATTTTGGTGTAGTGTATTTGTTTTTCGTCCAAGAATTGACTGAGTATCCTATTGGATTCAATCACTAAAGCATCTTCTTCTCCACATTCTAAGGTGTAAGTAGGGAAATGACTTTTCTCTGTAGCTAATTTAACATTGATAATGTTTTTAAGTAGGGTAGTAGCAGGTTCTATAAAGCCGCCGCTGGTCGAATAGGCATTGCCAAAGAGCTCATGATGCTGGAAGGCTAAGTAAGTTGCCCCAAAACCTCCCATAGAAAGCCCTGCTATGTTCCGATGTTCCTTTTCGGAAAGAATACGGTATCTCCTTTCTATCTCAGGGACAAACTCTTGTATAAAAAAGTCTTCATAATGCATATCAGCACTATTGTAATAGAACGAGTTGAACCCATTAGGGCAGATGATAATCATCTCCACAGCTCCTTCGGCTATGGCTTTGTTGGCTGCGGCTTGTAGTTCTCCTTCATGAATCCAGCTTCTGTAATTCTGATACATACCATGTAGTAGGTAGAGTACAGGGTACTTACGTTGAGGCTCTTTGGTATAGCTGGGCGGAAGATATACTGCATAGTGCTGTGTACCTCCCAATATCCGACTCTCAAGGGTAGGAGAAAGGTCTATTACACTAGCCGAGCTGGAGGGAGGTATAGGTGTAGTGCTTGTATGAGTAGCCTTTGAACAAGAAAAAAGTAGAAGGCTACTTATGAGTAAAAGGAGCTGTTTCATAAGGATTTAAGGTTTATAGAAATATTAGGATTAGCCAAATAGGTGAGCGATGACCTCTTCTACTTTAGCATAGGCAATGACATTGATATGGCTTTTACCAGCGGTGAGTTTGGAGTATTTGGAGATAAAGATGGTATCAAAACCGAGCTTTTCCGCCTCCGAGATACG
>NZ_CALHGG010000113.1 GCF_938029845.1 uncultured Capnocytophaga sp. | reverse complement strand
TCGCTAATCTACGTCCTTTTTCAGGAATGGTAGAGGAGTTTCTAAGAGTTATGGACTATCTTTTTAAAGAAAGATTTCAAGAGAAACATACACTTTTCTTAGAAGGAAATTTTCCTACCACCAAAGTTGAAGTATTAGCTTTATGGGATAGAGCGACAGAAATTCTCGATCGTGAATGGAAAGAAGTGGGAGATTTTACCCAACCTCTGACTATCTATCAAATGACCTTTAGCTTTGCTCAATGGATATTGTACTTTATTGAAAATGAAAGTCATCATAGGGGACAGGGCTATACTTACCTGAGAGCCTTGCAAATAGAGCCACCTTTCTTCTGGGGAAGGGAAAGTTTTCAATAGTGATTAGTTACTAATGATTAATGTCACAAATCATTGAATATTATTTCATTTTTTCTTGGAAATTTGAAAAAAAATAAGTAACTTTGTGCTCTAAAAAATTCAAACCAATGAGTGTATTAGTAAATAAGAATTCAAAAATCCTTGTACAAGGTTTTACAGGGAGTGAAGGGACTTTCCATGCGGAGCAAATGATTCAATATGGAACCAATGTAGTGGGAGGAGTAACTCCGAACAAAGGAGGACAAACACACTTAGGAAAGCCTGTTTTCAACTCTGTAAAGGAGGCGGTAGAGAAGGTAGGAGCGGATACTTCTATTATCTTTGTACCACCTGCATTTGCAGCTGATGCCATTATGGAAGCTGCTGAAGCAGGGATTAAAGTAATTATCGCCATTACAGAGGGAATTCCTGTGGCTGACATGGTAAAGGTTGCTGCCTATATCAAGGACAAAGGTTGTCGCCTTATAGGACCTAACTGTCCAGGGGTAATTACTCCAGAAGAAGCAAAAGTAGGTATCATGCCTGGGTTCGTATTCAAGAAAGGAAAGGTAGGTATCGTCTCTAAATCAGGTACTTTGACTTATGAGGCTGCTGACCAAGTAGTACGCCAAGGCTTGGGTATTTCTACTGCAATAGGTATAGGGGGAGACCCTATTATAGGTACCACTACAAAGGAAGCAGTGGAACTCTTCATGAATGATCCTGAAACAGAAATTATAGTCATGATAGGAGAAATCGGAGGTCAGCTAGAAGTAGAAGCTGCTCGCTGGATTAAAGAAACAGGCAACAAGAAACCTGTAGTAGGCTTTATCGCTGGAGAAACAGCGCCTAAGGGACGTACTATGGGACATGCTGGTGCCATTGTAGGTGGTAGCGAAGATACTGCTGAAGCCAAAAAACGTATCATGCGTGAATGTGGTATCCACGTGGTAGATTCACCTGCGAAAATCGGTGAGAAAGTAAAGGAAGTATTGAAATAATCTCCACATAATACAAATAGGATAAAGCAAGAGGCTAAGGTCAGTAATGACTATTAGCCTCTCTTTTTGACTATATTAAAAAATTCCTATAATTTATATTATGTAAAATAGAGTTTAGGAGTTAGTGATTGGAATTTACTAATAAGTCCGTCCTTTAGCGCTTGACTACTGACTCGAATCAACAGTTAAGATATTATTTGCTAACTTTATAAGACGCAATAAATTGCGTCTCTACATAGACGCTGGCTAAGACAACTCTTGATGCGTGTATTACTCGTAGAGGCGCAATAAATTACACCTCTACGAATTAGATTATACAGATGTTTTTAACTACTGATTCATACTACTGACCACTGCCTTCTGACTACAGACTACTGAGCACTGATCCACTGAATAACTTCTGGGTCATTAGGTACGGTTTTTGGCGCTATCACTTTCTCTAGGTGTCCGTCCTTTCCGATGAGGTATTTTTGGAAGTTCCAGCTTACTTTGGAGTCTGCTACGCCATTCTTAGACTTCTGCGTAAGAAACTGATATAAAGGGTGCATATCCTTGCCCTTGACAGAGATCTTACTCATCATAGGGAAACTTACCCCATAATTCACCTGGCAGAATGTGGCTATTTCCTCATTGGTACCTGGTTCTTGTTTGAGAAAATTATTGGCTGGAAAGCCTATAATGACAAAATCCTTGTCCTTATACTGTTGGTATAGTGCTTCTAACTCCTTATACTGAGGGGTCAGTCCGCACTTGGAGGCGGTATTGACAATCATTACTTTCTTGCCTTGTAGGCTTGACAATGGGAACGCTTTCCCTGTAATGTCCTCTACTTCAAATTGGTAAATGGTTTGGTCATTCATTTGTTTTTTGGTTTGTGCTTTTCCTAACATGATTCCCATGAGGAAAAGGAAGATTAATTTACTTACTTTCATTTTTAATTATTAATTTTTTACTTTTTTCTTCCATTGCTTGCCGTAGATAGCATAATAGATATCTTCTTCGTAATATTTGTAGAAGCCTTGCTCTTTGTTAGCCTTAAAAAAATCTTCTTTTTCTTTGAGAAATTTTGTGAGTAACTCTTTGTTTTCTGGCTTTTCCATTTCTTTTTCCAAGTTCTTGAATACCATATCAAACTGTGCCGAGGTGATTCCTTGGCAGATAAGTGGTAAGGATTTTTCATTCACTCCATAACGGTCTATAAGGGCACTAACGAAATACTTGTGTATCATTTGGTGTTCGTCGTCCAATAGCGCAAAGTATTGGCTCACCAAGGGAAAGTACTCCTCCCCTATCAGTCCTAAGCCAAAAACAGCATAACTACCCGGCATACAGCTTTTCTCACCTTCTTCTACATCATTGTACCACTGAAATTCTTTCATAGCCACCTCGGTATAAGCCACCAATTTAGGACGTAATTCCTCGTATTGCAGTGCTTGAGCAAAGAAACGATGGGTAGGCGACTTGGCAATCCCTTTGATATCCAAAAACTGTTTAGGAGCTTTGCTGCTGAACTTGATATGGTAGCTAGCAGGGAAATCAGCTTTGAGTAGGGCGATGATAAAATCCAACGCTTTGTCATAAGCCATAGCTGATTCCTGTTTGATTTTCACACTGATTTCAGCAAAAACATCATTGGCATCGCATTCCACTTCGCTATCCTTGTAATGAATAAGGTCGTTAGGCAAGATACCTGTTCCCTCTTTGAGGTACATAGCCGCTTTTTTAGAGCCTAATTCCTTAGCGGCTCGCTCTAAATCCTCACAAGCAAACTTTACATCCCAACTATATTCTTTGTGTTTGATATGCCAAAGAGCTTGTGCGACAAATAGGTTTAGTTTAGCGTTATCTATATCTTTTGCTTGCAAACCTTCCTTGAGTGTATATTTTTTTGACCAATCACTTCCTTCTACTTTGTAATATAGCTTCATAAAAACTTTTTCTTTCCATACTCTAGTATGGTAAAGCAAGCACCATTGATACTCCTCTAGAGTCTTTTTCCATTTAGGATCTATGAGGGTAATCCCTTTATTGAGGATTTCAACCACCTTATCCTCACTATAACCAGTGAGTTCAAAATCAAAGAGCCTGTCAAAGAAAGTATGCACTTCCTTCTCTTTCATTTTTTCGGTAGCTTCATAGATTACCCTTTGTACATAGGTATCCAAGCATTCTTTGAGTTCTGCCTTGCGCTCAGGGTGTTCCAATCGCACCTGTTTACGTGCGTGATGCCCTGAGGCTGAAAGAAAATCAAACACTAAGGTAAGTTTGTACTCAAAGCAATAATAAAACTCAGGATTAAAGAACATTTGAGTAAGTTGTTCTTCCAAAGCAGGAAGTAACTCATTGTCTATGAAATCATCAGGAAGCTGCTCAAAGTCTTTGATGGTAATAGAAGGACTACCCAAATATTCTTCAGGTGTATTGCCAAACGTTATTTTATCTTTTCGCTGTTTTATCTTGAAGTAATCAGTAATACCTTCCCAAAGTTCATTTCTTCCATAAGGTTGTTTAGGGAGGTCTAATCGGTCAAAGGTAGCAGTTACCCTTGATAGTATTTCTTGGATGATGATTTCTGTGTTCATTATTTTTGAGTTTAGGTACTTTATAAATAAAGAGCTACAAGCTTGTACCAGCTTAGGGACTGACGACTGACAGCTGCCTACTGACTACTGATTTTGTCAAAGAAAAATTTCAATTCTTGAGAAAAAATCTCAATGGGATAGAGGTGCCCCATATTTTGTATAAGATGTATATCTATCTGTTGTTTAGAAGTTTTGTCTGCTAAGGCTATGGGCAATATTTCTTTATAAGGTACAACTTCGTCCTGCATACCCATGACAAGGAGCATGTATTGCCTATACTGCTTATCCCAAAAGGGAGCAAAGGGTAGCTCGTGCTGGTAGTTCAGCGCAGGATTGAAGAGTATGCAGGGTTTTTGTAGCTTTTGGGCTAAGAAATAGCCAAGAAGTCCCCCTGCACTAGAGCCAATAATCACATCAATATTTTGGTATTCCTCGCATAAGTGAGAGAACAGCTCGGGGTTATTTTTGTAATCAAAGACAGGGGCTAGTATTTCCCCATAAGGGGCGAGTATCTCTTCCCTATCGGCATGCAAATAGCTGTCTAAGCCATGCAAATATAGGATTTTTCTCATAATCTAAACCAATTTATACCCAATCCCATAGACGGCTTGGAAGTCAATTTCTGCCCCTAAGGATTTGAGTTTTTTGCGTAAGTTTTTCACTTGGGAGTATATAAAATCCAAGCTATCCACTTGATCTATATCATCGCCCCAGATAGCCTCCGCTAAGGTGGTGCGCTCCACTAATTTCTCAGGGCGAATCATAAAGTAGTAAAGCATTTCATATTCCTTTCTATTCGTAGTCATTGGTTTTCCTTCCACTATCACACGCCTATCTTCAGGATATAGCGTTACATTTTTGTAGGCGATGAAGTCCTCCCCTTGCTGGTTCTTACGGCGAATAATGGACTTAATTCTCGCCAATAGTTCTGCCAAGTGGAAAGGTTTCGCCAAATAATCATCAGCCCCTTTTTCGAGTCCTAAGACCTTATCTTCCACTGAATCCTTGGCAGAGAGGATAAGTACAGCTGTATTCTTTTTCAGCGCCCTAAGTTCGTCCAATAGCTCCATACCACTCCCCTTGGGCAACATGATATCTAAGAGAATACAATCATAGTCATAGTCGGCTATTTTCTTCACTCCAGAGGGGTAATCATGGGCGGTCTCTACCAAGAAATTTTCTTTTTCCAAGAAAGTTTGCAAGGTAGAAAGCAGGTCTTTTTCGTCTTCTATAATGAGTATTTTCATAAATGATAGGAATACTTCACTTGAGTTAGGTATCTTATTTTACCCTGTACATAGGTAACTTTTTGAGTCAGCTGTCCTTTTGTATCATATTGATAAATGGTTCTTTCTTGTTCTATATCGCCCTTATAGACAATCTCTTGCAAGCGCTTATCATAGGGAGTATATAGGTAAAATTTGCGTTCTTGTTCTACTCCATAAGCATCATAAATGGTGTATTTTGAGATCGCCCCTCGGTGATCATAGAGGTAGGATTCAGTGGCTGTAATGCTATCTTTTTCATTGATATAAGTGAGTTGTTCTTGCGCTCCTTCGTAGGTATAACGTATACGACGAGGGGCATTACTCTGCTTATAGTTATAGGCAAATTTCTCCTCAATGATACTGTCCTTGTATTTGTAACTCTCTTTTTCTTTGAGCAACCATAGGGACATATAGTGGTAATAGGTTTCCTTCTCTTGTTCCTGTCCCTTTGTATTATACTTATAGACTTCCTTAGTAAAGGGCTGCCATTTTTTCTTTTGAAACTGATATTGAATGATATTGGAAAGATACCCTTGCTTGTCATAATCTATCTCATATTTGCTAAATAAGGCGAGTGTATCCAAGAATTCATAAGAAAATCGATTGATTTCATAACCTAAAGTATCATAGGTATGATTGGTCAACTTCCTATTGAAGCAGTTATCACTTAGTGTTTTGCAGATGTAATCTTCCGCAATCACTCTATGGTCCTTATCATAGTACCAAAAAGATTGTTCTTGTAGATAATTATTCTTATAGAAACTTTCTATCTGATACCCTTCCGCATCATAAGTGAGAGTAAGCTCATCAAATTTCATTTGGGAGGTTTTTCCTGAAAGGGAATCCTCCACAAAGGAATAATTGATAAAAGTTTGTGTATGAATAGGAGCTTCTACGGTATCCTTCTTTAAGTCAGGATGGGGCTTCTTCGCCACAGGCTTTTTAGGAGGTGTTACCGTACAAGAGAATAATAATAGGGATAAAAAGATATAAAATAATCTCATCAAACAAACTTAATTAGTTTTGCTATTTTTTATACTAAATATAGGATATACCCACAAACTGTCCTTAGGAGTAGGAAGAAAAGGTAACTTACCTGCCCGTATAAAACGATTATTGGCATGAGGTTCTAGGGTCTCCAACAGGTATTTACGTCCTCTCTGTTGGGTCAAGATAAGCACATCTCCTTTTCTGATGGCTACTTTCTGTTGCTTTGGGATCATTTTCTCTCTGATTATATTATAATCAATCAGAGGCAAACTGTCCTTGGGCATTTTTAGCACATAAGACTGTACTTCCATAAGAGAATCTTTTTCAAAAGTAGTCATTTCTATGGCATTATCCTTGAAATGACCTATCATATCTGTAAAAAGTTGTGGAACAATATAAGCCTGTGGGATAGTTATTGTATCTTTGGGGTGAGAAAGTATATATTTTTGTTGTTGTAACCCCTCTTTCTCATCCAAATCCTGCAAATTCTTAATCAATTCTCTATGTGAATTGGTGATCAAAATGATACTCTTCAGGGCACTATGTATTTCTTCTACCCGCTTTTTGTAAGGAATCCCCTTATGAGTAGCTATATAAAGTGCCAATGTATTCCATAGAGAGGTATAACCTACAGAAGTATCAGGCACTTCACGCATTATAGACTTGTATTGCAATCTCTTTTGTGGGATACTGTCCACTCCCCTATAAGTCCCCCCTAAGGAGTCATTGAGCTGTGGAATCAGGTTATCCTTGAGGTAGTACTTTATCTTCCCCAAATTCTCAGTCATAGCACTCTGATAATAAAGGATTTCTTCACTATTCTTGACCTTTAGCGTACGAGTATCTACAAATATATGAGGGGATAATTGTTGGAAAATCGCTACAAATGATTGAGTATTAAGTGTTTTATTCTCAATAAAATCCTCAGACAAGTCTCTGTTTATAAAGGTGTTAATCTTATTTTTGAAAAAGGGTTCTTGCTCCATCTGTCCCAAATAGTTCATCATCGGAATGACAGCCACTACTGTATTCTCTGGAACTGCTATTTGTTTCTGTGCCAAGTTTCGCATCAGTTGCATGCTAGCATCAATTCCTTCTCGCTCATCGGGTGAGCTTCCATTGGCAATGAGAATGATGAGTTTGTCTTTCTTAATACGATTGAAATCAAAGATACCCTCATTGTTATATACCACTAGGTACAAGGGAATACCACTATCAGTATTTCCCATAGTTTTGAGCGAAATACTTCCATAATTGGTAGCCAATTTCTTGTAAAAATCAATAGTCTCTTGGTAAGATGAACCATGACTCCCATCAGAATGCTCAAAGGGAGTTATAAA
This sequence comes from uncultured Capnocytophaga sp., assembly GCF_938029845.1. Classification (GTDB taxonomy): domain Bacteria; phylum Bacteroidota; class Bacteroidia; order Flavobacteriales; family Flavobacteriaceae; genus Capnocytophaga. The sequence continues at coordinate 13,109 of NZ_CALHGG010000113.1, read as the reverse complement.
ATCCTCTTCAGGCGTAAAGATAGGTGTATTACAAGCTGTAAATAAGACCATTAGGGCAAATATAGACAGAGTTCTCATTCGTTGGTACGTGGTTTTTTACTTATCAAAACAATACCTAAAGCAATAAGCACAAAGACAATCGTTGAAACCAAAGAGATATATCCCCCTGTTTGCACTATTTGTGGCGCAAAGGTGAAAGTAAGGGTATGTTTCCCTGGGGGAATCACTACTCCTCTGAGGATGTAATCTACCTCGTGGATAGGTAGCGGAGTGGTATCATCCAAAACAGCTGTCCAACCATGAGGATAATAAATCTCAGAGAAAACAGCCAGTCCTTCTGACTTATTATCTGATGTATACACCAACCTATCGGGCTGATACTCTTTTAACTCGATAGTAGCCAAGCTATCTAGCGCATATCGGGTCTCCTTAAGCGATTTGTCCAAAGTTATTGCATGCTTCTTGGGGGAAAGTGTATCCAAGGATTGCATGAGCTTATCGGCATTCTCTGCTATGGAGAGCTGTTTTACAAACCATGCATTGCCCAGTGCATTCGGATTTTCCATTACTTGAGTTGCCCCTGATCTATCGGTTTGTAGTATGTATTTTACATTGAGCAGGTTGAGTATTTCCTCGTTTTTATTTTTGTAAAGTTGGTAATCGAATAGCTCTTGTATTCTTCTAGGTTTGGCAGCATGATACCCTCCTACGGAGTGAAAGCTATAAGATGTTCTCGCTCCATTGAGCGCTTCATTGACTGAAAACACACGATAATAGCTCTTATCCTCCAATATTTTCTGTTCCTCCTTAGAAAGGGCGAAATAATTTTCTTTTTCCGATGGAAAAGCATAGTTATCCTCGCTTAGATAACGACTGGTCACTCCAGCAATATCTGCTACAAGTAGAACGGAGATAAGAAGAAAGGCTAATTTTTCCTTGATTTTCTCTATCGAGAACAGATACAACACGCCAAAAGCAAGAATTACAAAAATGAAACTCCTAAGAATATCGGCTGTATACATCGCCTCTCTATCCTGCTTGATCAGCTGCATAAGCTCCTCCCCATAAGCTTGGGCATAATAAGCATCGCTTGCCCCCTCAAAAGAAAGAGCAGACTTACCTATCCAAAGTAGCAATAGGATTCCCCCTACAATAGCCCCAGTATAGTATAAGTAACGCTTATAATTATCCCTTTTCTCATCCGTCAAGTAGGTATAAAGCCCCAATATGGCCAAGGCTGGCATACAGAATTCCAAAATGGTCTGCACTGAAGATACTGCACGGAACTTGTTATACAAGGGGAAATAGTCAATCATTAGATCCGTAAGTGTACTAAAGTTCTTTCCCCATGAGAGCAACAAAGAAAGGACAACGCCCCCCAAGAGCCACCACTTAGCTTTTCGTTTTACCACAAAAAGCGCCAATACAAAGAAAAAGAAGATAAGTACACCTACATAGGCAGGTGCTGCCACAATAGGTTGATCTCCCCAATAAGTAGGTAAGTGTCGCGTAAAATCCAAGACCTGTGCTTGCGGATAGCTTTGTATAAGTCGCTCATATACTGCTGATTTCTCCCCTAAGTTCTCATGATTAGACCCTCCTAGCAGGCGAGGTACTATTAGGTTTAGGCTCTCATACACCCCATAACTATACTCTGTAATATAGTCCTTACTCAATCCATGTGTATGAGTCTTTGCAGTACCATCGGCATTGAGCAACAAATCGGATTTGCCACGAGTACTAAAAGCCTCGTACTCCTTGGTGGTGAGTAGCAAGGTTGCATTCATAAGTACAGCTAATAAGGCAGCTGCTACTAATGTAAGAAAAGATTTTGCAAAAGGTTCCCACTCCTTGGTACGGATAGTCTGATACAGTTGGTAGGCGCCAAAAACCAATACCAATAGCAGCAAGTAGTAAGTCATTTGGAAATGGTTTGCACTGATTTCCAAGGCTAAAGCTAAGGTAGTAAGTAGGAAAGCCCATAAGTATTTTCGCTGAAAAGCCAGTACTATCCCTGCCAATACAAACCCAAAGTAGCCAATAGCATGTGCCTTGGCGTTATGCCCCACGGTGAGAATGATGATAAGATAGGTAGAAAGCCCAAAGGTAATTGCCCCTATAAAAGCATATCTATAACGTACTTTCATGGCTAACAAAAAGACATAAAAGCCTAAAAAATAGAGAAATAGATAGTCGGCAGGGCGAGGGAGAAAGCGAATTACTCTATCTATTTTTTTGATATAGTTATATGGATATTCAGCCCCTAGCTGATAAGTAGGCATTCCTCCAAAGGCACTATTTGTCCAATAGCTCTCGCGCACTTCACGAAAATCATTGCGCTCCTTGGACATACCTATGTATTGCACTATATCACTCTGTTGCATTTCCTTCCCTTGTAGGATAGGATAAAAGAAAGCCAAGGCAATCCCCATAAAAAGCAATATACAAGCTATATGAGGAAGTATTTTTTGAAATTTTTCTTTCATTTGCTATTCTATTTCTTCAAAATCAATATACTCTCCGACTATTTTTTTATCTTTTTTCTGTTCTGTACCTGTTGCCCCATACTTATTCCTAGAACTATAATACTGCTGTTGCGTATTTCGTCCTTGAAAAGTCTCCTCTTGGAAAAGCTCTTTTTCTACGGTATTCATGTGTCTTCTGATTAAGAAACGCAAAGCAAAAGGAATCAGTAACATACCTATCCAAAACAAACAAGCAAGTACAAGAAAAACGGTAAATAACATACCTAAAAAATCTACAAATGAGGCTTGTTGTATCATAATTTAAATTTTTGCCAAAAGTACATTTTTTCTCATTACTAACCAAATTTTCTTAGAGAAAGTTTTGGGTCATAAAAAAAATCATCTCAAAGCAAGCTCTGAGATGATAAAATTAAAAATGTAATAAATATGAAATCAATTCTTAAAAGTTCCTTTGAATGTTTTCAGATACTTATCATACGCCTCTTGGGTAGTTACTGTAAGGTAAGTATTATTCCCTGCAAACTTGATAAGTGGTTCGAGCTGAGTGGCAGTCATATAACCTACGATAGGAAATATAGGCGCTCCTTTTTCATCAAAAATAAGCATAGTAGGATAAGAGTTTACACCCAATGCTCCAGCAAAATCATGCATACCATTGCGGGTATTAGCCTTGGCAGGGTCATAGTTGTTGTTCTTATAAGTGGTACCCTTGTAGGTTACCTCTTCATTGCCTTCAGCATTGAACTTTACTGCATAGAAATTGTCATTGATATACTTTGCAAAGTCTTTGTTTTTGAATGTTCTCTCAGACAACATTCTACAAGGACCACACCATGTAGTATATACATCTACAAATATCTTTTTAGGTGATTTCTGTTGTGCGGATAGGGCATCATTCATACTCATCCAATTAATTTCCTGGGCTGAACCTACCATGGCAACCAACAAGAAAAATAGTGAAAAAATCTGTTTCATTTAGGATTCTTTATTTAATTCAATATTAGGGTATCAAAAATAGTGCCAAACTTTTTCTTTTCTCAATGAGTTCTGTTGTACTATGAATTTATTTTTGCTCTTCTGATATCCTATTCCCTATTATTTTTTATATTTTTATTTTATACAAAATATTGGTTTTCATATAATTAAAAAACTTTATATGAATTAAAAGTTCAAATATAATTGAAATTGTTTTTATAACTAATTGAAATTAAGTTATCTATAATGATTTTTATAAACTTATTTAATGTAAATTAATTGTAAAATACATATAAGTACTAGTTTATATGATTTAATATAATAATTTGATAACCATAGTTTTATATTTTATTAAATTATATATTTATAAAAAGAAGATTTTTTTATCTATCTTTGTGTGTTTGTTAGCTGTATTTTGAATCATAAAAAACATCTCTTATGGAAAAGAATTTACCCCATCATACTGCTTTTTTTAGCATCTTTGCCAACTTAGCCTTGGCAGGAGTAAAGATCAGTGCAGGGGTATTGGGAAATTCTTATGCCCTAATAGCCGATGGAATAGAATCTGTTTCTGATGTGTTTTCTTCCTTCTTGGTCTTTTTAGGTCTGAAATATGCTGAAAAGCCAGCTGATGCAAACCATCCTTATGGACATGGGAAGATAGAACCTTTGATTACCTTTATCATTGTAGGCCTACTGATCGCCTCCGCCCTACTGATTGCTTATCAGAGTTATCAAAATATCCTTATCCCGCACCAAAGTCCTAAGGCATGGACTCTTATACTCTTAGGCGGAATTATTCTATGGAAAGAAATAAGTTTTCGTATTGTATTGAGAGACAGTAAAAAGACAGGTAGTACCTCCCTCAAGGCCGATGCTTGGCACCATAGAGCCGATGCTATTACCTCTGTGGCTGCCTTTATTGGGATTAGTATTGCGCTGCTCTGTGGAGAAGGATATGAGACGGCTGACGACTGGGCTGCATTGATAGCTTCAGGGATTATATTGGTCAATGCTTATTTGATCTTCCGCCCTGCTCTTGCGGAGATCTTAGATGAAGATATGTATGATGATTTATCTCAGAGAATCAAACTGTTATCCAAAGATGTACCAGGGGTATTGGCTGTAGAAAAGTGCCATATTAGGAAAACAGGTATGTCCTATTGTGTGGATATACATATTATTGTCAATGGGAATATTAGTGTAAAAGAAGGTCATGATATAGCACATACATTCAAAGATACCTTGCAACAACAAATTCCCTCTATTGCCTCTGTACTGATTCACATAGAACCCGATTATAAGGATATTCAGTTTAAGTTACAAAAGTAACTTCGCTGTAGCTTCTCTTTGGATTTTTTCCGATGCAGTAAGCTGAAAATGAGGTAGAAAATATATTTTTTTAGGAAGCTCGTACTTAGAAAATACAGTTTCTTTTTGTAAATTCTCAAGCAAATGCGGATAGTCTGCTTCCCTACCCTCTACCAAAAGAATCACTCGCTCTCCCAATAGTGCATCCGGTTCCTTCCAGATAAAAAACCTATCAGAGATAAAAGACGAGAGTTTGCGCTCAACTCCTTCAGGATAGATTTTCACCCCTGCTGAATTGATGATATTGTCCAAACGCCCCAGCCACTCGAAAGCATGTGCCCCATGTAATCGTACCACATCATGGGTGTGTATCTCTCCTGCGGCTACTTCAGGGCAATGAATCACAAGACAACCCTGCTCGTCCTGCCAGACCCTACTCTCCCCTATCGTGGTGTATACCATACTATGTCGCTCCTTAGGAGCTATGGGGCGCAAGGCTATATGAGAAACCGTTTCGGTCATCCCATAAGTAGCGTAAATCTCGGTAGGTATTTCCTGTAACAAGGCTTCCATAGGTGCTGAAATAGGTGCGCCTCCCAAAATAATCTTCTTAGCCCGATGAAGCTCACTCAAGGATTTCATCGCTTGCATGGGAGTCAGGGCTACAAAATCAAAACAATTGGAGGTATCAGCAAAGGGGGTACTACTAGGAGGAAGTAGTTCCAAAGAAAGTCCTAATACCAAAGCCCTTACGATCATCATCTTTCCCGCAATATAGTCGGTAGGCAATACGCAAAGAGCGCTATCCCCAGCTTGCAACTGAAGGAAAGCTCCTGTAAGCATTGCTGAACGAATCATATAGGCTTTCTTGACAGCTATCTGCTTAGGAGTACCTGTTGTGCCTGAGGTATGTAGTGTTATGGTCTCTTGAGGTGCCAACCATTGGGTAAGGAAGTCAGCTGTTTTCTGCAAATAAGACTCTTTACTCTCTGCAAATGAGCTTATAAGGTGCTGTAACCCCTCCCAATTACAGAGAATCCCATTGATTTTTGCCTTGCTATGTAAGTGATTTTTTACAAGTGTATTCATGGCTATTCTTAGTTAATCTTCCCCAAAAGTCTTGCCCTCCAATCACTCCAGCGGTATTTCTTAGCAAAAATAAAAAGCAGTAAGAACAAAGGCAAGTAGAACGTAATTACATAGAGTATGGTAATCTCTGGAATAGTGACCTCCTTAAGCAAAGAAGGCGTTTGGAAAGCACTCCATTGGGAGGTTGTCAGAAAAGAAATAAAGAAGTTATTGGCAATATGGAACCCTAAAGCAAGTTCTAACCCATTGTCCATAAGGGTGATAACCCCTAAGAAAAATCCTAAACTGATATAGAAAACTAAAAATCCATAACCCATTTGAGCTATTTCAGGGTTGGCTATGTGTACCAATCCAAAAAACAAAGAGCTAAGCACTAAGGGAATCCAACGATTTTTTGCCAAAATAGCCGTACCTTGTAGGAAATACCCCCTGAAAAAGTATTCTTCAAAGCCTGCCTGAAAGGGAATAAACAGAAAAGAAATCAGCAACAAGGTAAAAAAGGGAGCTGGCTGGAAGTTCCACTGGTAATCTTCGGGAAAAAACAGATAGCTAAGTGCTGTTTGTGCTACTATAAATAATCCCCATAGGGAAAAACTAAAGAGAATCCTCCCAAAGTCAATCTTTTCCCGCCCTGTGGTAAACTTTACTATGGGTTGCTGGTGTATAAACTTGGCAATAAAAAACAATCCCCAGAAGAAAAGAAGGAAAAGCCCTACATTCATCGCAAAAAAAGGCAGCTCCCCCATTTGTGCAATAAGCACATTAAAATCCACTTTGGGTTGAAAGAAAGCATTGATATTGATCAAGAGGAACAATCCAATAGGTAGTATATAGAACCATTGGTTCTTGACAAAAAAACCATTTTTAATATACATATTTTGAAAAAAAATTATACTTTTGCAAAAGTACAAAAAATACTTTACTTACAAAAGAGACCCAGATGAATTTCTTAATTAATATAGTAGGTACTACTGCCATAGGGAAAACAGCTTTGGCTATTGCCTTAGCTCAACACTTTGATACAGAGATTCTTTCTTGTGATTCCCGTCAGTTCTACAAGGAGATGCGTATAGGTACGGCTGTTCCTTCTCCAGAGGAATTGGTTGCTGCCCCTCATCACTTTATCCAACACAAAAGTATCTTTGACAGCTATTCAGTAGGCGATTTTGAGCGCGAAGCTACTGCTTTCCTATCCGATTTCTTCCTTAAAAAGCGTATTATCATTATGGTAGGAGGCAGCGGTCTTTATAACGATGCTATACTTAAGGGATTAGACGATTTCCCCCCTACAAAAGAGGGCATTCGTGAGCAGCTCAACCAGCTATATCAAGAGGAAGGTATCACTGCCCTACAACAGCAACTCAAGGCATTAGATCCCACCTATTATGACAAAGTAGATTTGCAAAATCCGCAGCGTATCATACGCGCCTTGGAAGTATGCCTTAGTGGCGAGCACCCTTATTCCTATTACTTGCAGCAGAAAACTACCCAGCGCAACTTTACGCCTATTACCATAGGGCTTACAGCTGATCGGGAGGTGATCTACGAGCGTATCAACCAGCGTATGGAAGTAATGCTCCACTCAGGGCTACTCCAAGAGATAGAGCAGTTCCTCCCCTACCGCGACCTTAATGCCTTACAGACGGTAGGTTACCGAGAGTTCTTTGACTTCTGGGACGGTAAGGCTACTCTCACCGAAGCTATAGAGAATGCCAAGATGAACACCCGCCGCTTTGCCAAGCGCCAACTCACCTGGTTTAAGAAATCCCCCGATATACAATGGTTTGACTACAAAGAAGATAGAGAGAAAATCATAGACTACATTGAAAAGAGTTTTGAGTTATAAGTTTTGAATTTTGAGTTATTTACAGAAATAGAATTTAGGAATGTATTCATTTCATTACGGACTACTGGCTATCATTTTATTATATTAGATTTTGGCAATAAATTTGTTTTATTGCCAAAATCTAACTATCTTTGTACCGAATTATTACTAATAGTAGAATGAATACCAATAATATCATTATAGATTTTGCAAACACCAATAAGGAGTTCAAAACGAAAGACTTATCTGATTACCTTTCTGGTAAAATTGATGTTTCCTCAAAGATGCTATCGTGGCATTTACGTAAGTTAATGGATGAAAAAAAAATATTTAGATTAGGAAAGGGAGTGTATACAACAGCACCCAAAGCCATTTTTCGTCCAATTCCTAACGCTATTTCTATTCGGTTGTATAAGAAATTAAAAGCAGCATATCCGTTATTAGACTTTTGTATCTATAATGGAGAAATTCTATCTGACCTACAACATCACCTATCCTATAACAACAATATATATATAGAAACGGAGCGTGATGCTACTGAAACCATATTCCACTTTATAAAAGACATACACAAGCGTTGTTTTCTTTCTCCAAAAGAAGATATGATGTCCGATTATGTCCATTTGGACAAAAAAGCATTCATAGTAAAACCTCTTATTTCGGAGTCGCCCATACAGGAAGTAAGTGGTATAAAGGTACCAAGTATTGAGAAACTCTTAGTTGATATCCAGTGTGATAGAGATTTCTACTACTTACAAGGTCAAGAAACCCTATATATGATGCAACATGCGTTTACCAACTATAATGTGAATATAGGTTTGTTGCTGCGCTATGCCTCACGGCGCAATATTAAATCACAAATAGAAAAGTATATCCAAGATTTATATGATTAAGAAAGAATGCCTAACCACCGAGTGGATAAAGTCTGTTTCAATACGCAACAAGTATAAAGACCTGAATCTGATAGAGAAAGTTATTAGGGCTATGTCCTTATTAGAGATGTTGAAATTATCAGGTTGCCCTTTCTGTTTCAAGGGAGGATCGGCACTGATGCTTATTTTGGGAGGATATACTCATCGACTATCCATTGATATAGATATTATCTGCCCGCCTGGCACAGATATTGAAGTTTATTTAAAAGATATAGAAAAGTTCGGATTTATCTCTAAAACCCTTGAAGAACGACAGCAGAGGAACTCCAATATTCCCAAGAGTCACTCGAAATTCTTTTATCATATCACTTATAAAAATGATGATAAACTTGCGTATATACTGCTTGATGTCCTATACGAAGATTTGCCATACCATGCCACTGAAGAAATTGAGATCAAAGGACCTTTTGTAGAATTAGATAACGAACCATTGAAAGTAACTGTACCATCCGCTGCTGATATTCTTGGTGATAAACTTACAGCATTTGCCCCTAATACCTCAGGTATTCCTTATCTCAAAGGGGATAGAGATTGCTCGTTGGAAATCATCAAGCAGCTATATGATATAGGTAGATTGTTTGAACATACTCTTAACTTCCAACACACTAAGGATACCTTTACACAAATCGGAAAAATGGAGTTACAATACCGAGGCTTCCCCCCTGAACTATCACTTATTTATGAGGATATTCGGGAGACCTCTCTGTCTTTGGCGACCAAAGGACAAATGGGTAAAGGTGATTTCAAAATGCTACAAGATGGTATTAAGAAATTAGATAACTACCTCTATAAAGGAAAATATCGCATAGAAGAAGCTATCATAGATTCCGCTCGTGCGACTTATCTTGCAACCTCAATAGAAAAATCAAACACAAGAATTGAGAAATACAATGGAGATCCAAACACCATACTTACTATGGAATTATCTCCTGCAGTCAATAATAAACTCAACAAATTAAAGAAAATACTCCCAGAAGCCTTTTTCTACTGGGTTAAAACAAGTGAGCTATTACAAAAATAAACTATTAGATTTTGGCAATAAAACAAATTTATTGCCAAAATCTAACTAATTTAATAGGTTCATTTTTGCCGCAAAATCACCCCTACAAAGATATAACGCGAAATTTGTTAGTACTTTATAGGGGTGGTGGTTACTTAGGATTTCTTATTTAAGTAGACGTATATTATAAGGAAAAACACTCTTTAAGTTCATCATATACTGTTTGATAATGAAAACTGGAAGCTGAAGGATGAGTAATATACATAGCAGGAATTTTTTTATCTTTCACTTTGTAGTAGTACAAACCTTTCCCGTTATTTATTAGAGTATTTTCCTTAGGAAGATATTCTCCTGTATAAGGTAATTTTGTCCAGAGTCTTTGTCCCCATACTATAATTATATCTGGCTGATAAGTCTCTAAGATTTCCCAAAGTGCTTTTTCTGATTCAGCGAATTGTTCTTCAGTAGGAGATTGACGAGGAGCAACCATAGGTACTTGCACATAATTATAAAAGGCTACATGTTCCCAAAAGTCTATAATTTGTTCTTCTGATAAGTCTCCATTATTAAACGCTCTAGAGAATTTAGTAAAGGTACGCATCCAATTGCTATGTTCCTTGTTACCTCGCTGATATTCTTTAAAACTTTCTACCACCTCATTAGTAAGACTTTCCCATTCAGGATAATCCTCTATACTTGTATTTCCTTCTTCATCTACACAATAATGGCTTTCGCCTAATACTAATACTTTTTTACCATGGTATCCTTGTTCGTATTTATCACCTATATAAGGGATAAAGAATACATTTTTGAACTGTTTTGCTTCCATATTTTTAGTAATATTCTATAATTCGTTCTGTTAAAAAATTATTTTGACGTTTTTCTACCCAATTACCTTTCTCATCATATTTATAAGTTATTTTACTACCATCTTTAAAAGTTTCTTCTATAAGATTATTCCTATTATCATACTTATAAAAAGTCCTGCTACCATATGATGTTATTTCTTCTACAAGATTGTTATTATTGTCATATTTATAAGTAGTTTCTGTTCTTTCTAAGCTATTATTGGGATGATAAACTTTTACTTTTTTAATTAGATTATTACGTTCATCATAATTATAAAAATAATCTGTATAATCTAATCTTCTTTCTTCTACTATCCTACCTTTGGTATCATATCTCTTTATCTCACCATCAGAACAAGTCTCTTCTATTAGATTCCCATTTTCATATTTGTAATTATAAGTACGAATTTTGTCTATAGGTATTTTTTCTATCTCAAAGTCACCACCTTCAGAATAGTAAAAACCTTTTAGGGTTTCTTTAATGAGTTTATCTTTTTCATCATACTGAAATTTTTCAGTAGAAATGACTTCTCCTTTAGCATCATATGTCGTAATTTCAATGACTAGATTTTTGTCATTATATTTAGTAATTATCTTTCCTTCATTCATACAAAGATATCCTCTACAATAACTTTCTTTACTTTTGATAATATTATTACTATATGTATAAACGCTTATATATTTTAGAAAAACTTCTCCTTCTGAATTATATTGTTCATTTTCTACTACATTTCCTCTTTCGTCAAAAAAGACTTTATATGGACGTTCTTCTTCTGTTATAAAAAGTGTTTTGTTTTGGTTTTTATCAATCTCATATATAGTTTCTTTTAAGGATTTTACTTTCCCATTTAAACTTCCGGTGTTGAATGTTGTAGTATCTGTGATACTATTATTTTCTTGAGAATTACAAGATAGAATTAAAAATAGAGCAATAAATACAAAAATACACTTCTTCATTTTTAATATGATTTTTAAAATTAATTTTTTTCATTAATTGCATTCTTCTATAATTTCATCAATTGTTTTGCCATTAATTAGCCCACCTTCATAAAAATTAATAGTTTCATCAGCAAGAGCTTCTATACTTTCTTGACTAAGGTCTTCGCCTTTTCTCAATAAATTATAATCAAAGCTGTCAATTAGTTTACAGCCTTGTATCCAATCTTTTGATGCTCCTTTTTGAGCATAACGATAAGAAGCATATTGGCGATTATTATAGAAGTCAGACCAATAGGTGATATAAGTTGATCCGTTATTATTGGTATCTCCTACCCTAAGCCACATACCTGTTTCTTCTCCTTTTACTCGCCACCATAATATTCCATCTTCTTCTATAAAATCAGTGAGATTCTTTCCTAATCTTTCCTGAACTAAGTCTTTGATTTTCTGAATATATGATTTTCTATTAAGGTAAGGTAGAATATGTTCTTCAAGTTTGTTGAGTTCGAGGGCAACTTGCTTTTCTATAGCTCCTCCTAAACCTATTTCTTTGGCTAAAACATTGATAATACTATACAAGTAGGTTTGAACCTGTTTCTTACTTTCTACGTTATTCTGTTGTTTTTGAGCTTCTATAGCTATGGTGTTGAGGGATCGTAAAATACTTTCTGAACTTTCTGGTTTAGCATAAGGGATAATATCCTTTGCTACTAATTTAAGTAATTCATTAAGTTCTTCCATAGAAATATATCTATCATCCCATACCCTCCATAGTTCTTCTATAAAGTTATTGAAAAGTTCGGATTTCTTTTCAAAAACTTTTACGTTTCTTTCCTTATCTTCTTCGCTAGCTGTTTGTCCTTGTAAAAGGAATACAGTAATAATGGCTGTAAAGATTGCCCCAATAGCAGAATTATTGATATTCTCAACTAACTTAGGCATTTCTCCTTCGTAGATAATACTAAATACAAATATACTTAGTGAAATAGCTAATAGAATGCCTAATGCAATGAGTAATTTACTTTTGAATAATTTCATTTTTCATTATTTTTAAAAGTAAGGGCTTTTTTAGCCCTTACTTATTTTAAACATATTTACTTGAAAGTTCTTTAAATTTTTCATCATATACATAAACCTTATTACTCTTTAAAAAAGTAATTGTTCTCCCTGCTACATTTCTAAATTGTCCAAGAGTGTTCTCAAATTTTGATGAAATTTCTTTGAGATTTTCATCATAAACATAAAATTTACTACCTTTAAGAAACACTATGATTTCTGAACTGAATCCCATCAATTCACCAATAGTGTTTTCAAATCTCCAAGAAATTTCTTTTTGTTTTTCATCTTGTACACAATACTTATTGCTTTTTAGAATTACATTTGAAATCATAAACTTAAAATTTTAATCTTCTTCCCTACTCTATTACAGGCTTTTCGGGTTTTCGCCTTATATAAACTCAGCTCTTCGGATAGCTGTTTTATCTCTAGGGGCAAAATTACAATGCGTGTTAGACAAACTGTGACCGTTTTGATTAATTTAACAAACAAAAAAGCAAACCTACTCACGAAAAAATTTCGTAAGCAGGCTTGCTTTTCTCAAATATTTTTATATACGAATTGCTTAAGCTAAGACACAATAAGGGCTTGCGTTGCGTTGCGTTGCGTTGCGTTGCGTTGCGTTGCGTTGCGTTGCGTTGCGTTGCG
>NZ_CALHGG010000112.1 GCF_938029845.1 uncultured Capnocytophaga sp. | reverse complement strand
GATCAGACCCATAAGAATATAGACCCCGAAAAGAGCATTTGGGAAAACTTCTCCGAAGGACAAGACCTCATCCTCATGGGCGGTCGTCAGGTGAACTCCCGTGCCTACCTAAGTCGCTTCAACTTCTCTGGTAGTGACCAAAACAAGAAAGTAGCTACCCTCTCTGGAGGGGAACGCAACCGATTGCACTTAGCCATGACCCTCAAGGAAGAAGGCAATGTGCTGCTTCTAGATGAGCCTACCAATGACTTAGATGTCAATACGCTACGTGCTCTAGAAGAGGGGTTAGAAAACTTTGCCGGTTGTGCGGTCGTGATCTCCCATGACCGCTGGTTCTTAGACCGTATCTGTACCCACATCTTGGCATTCGAGGGGGATTCACAGGTGTATTTCTTTGAGGGTAGTTTCTCAGAATATGAGGAAAACAAGAAAAAACGTCTCGGTAAGGAAGTAACTCCTACCCGTATCAAATACAAAAAACTTACTCGATAATTAAAAAAGGTATCGCCCAAAAGCGATACCTTTTTCTTTAAATAAAAACAATAAACCTATTTAAACTCTACTTTAATAATTACTACTCCATTTTGTCCTTTTTCCTTAAAGTCAGTAGTTCGGGGAGCTCCTTTTTTGAAAATTGTAGTGGAAACTATCTTACTGATTTTAGCCAATTCACTCTGTGGGTAGTCCATCACATCTTTGTAATTGATAAGCACTAGCGGATAAGCCTCTGTGCGTTTTTGGTTTTTCTTGATATAGGCTTGATAGTCACGTAGGGACTTCTTTATCTTCGTTTTTAGGTTTTCGTCCAAGAGTTTTTCTCCTCCTTGCAAGGCTTCCGATGTACTACTAGTGGTAGTGCTAGCTGCTTCGGCTGATTCTGTATTCACTACTCGCTGACCGGTGCGGAACTCTTCGGATTTGCGCTTTCTCTCTTCCTCCTTAGCTCTCTTCTCTGCCTCTTTCTTAGCGTTATACTCAGCTACCTCACGGGCATACTTTTGCTTGGCTTCTTCTTCGGCTTTTTTCTTAGCTTCTTCTTCAGCCTTACGCTTTTCTGCCTCTTTTTGTAGAGCTAGTTTGCGTTCTAGTTCAGCCTTTTCTTTCTCCTCTTTTTCTTTTTCTAAGCGTGCTTTTTCTTTTTCATAGGCTGCATTTTTCTGAGCAATAGCCTCTTTCTCCTTAGCCTTTTTCTCTGCTTTTTCCTTTTCGGCTTTTTGCTGAGCGGCGAGTACTTCCTCATAATTAGCATCAAAGATAGGCTTGCCTTCAGCCTTACCGAAATCATAGTTGAAGTAGAATATTGGGCGGCTATCCTTGGTTGGTTTTCCTTTACCAAAATAAGCACACCAAGAAGGGTTTATTCTAAGATAATAACCCCAGCCATCAAAATAGCGTGTATAAGTATAGTTTTTGAAATCAAATAGCTTAGTAGTAAGGTTGTAAGTACCTACTTTAAAAGTAGAGCTACTGGTTTCTATATACTTTATTTTGTTGTTCTTATCCACTCCTAAGAAATAATCTACCTTATTCTCAGTAGTTTTTTCCTTTCTTAAGAACCCTAGAGGTGTCTCTAAGGTTTCGTTTAGGTGGTTATCCTTCCAAGAATCTTCCAGTTTGGGCTGTGCAAAGCTAAAAAAAGCTGTACAAAAGTACAGGGCTGTTAAAAAATACGATACTTTCATTTGTCTGATAATATAAAATTTTTGATTAAAACTTTTTTATGGGTGCAAATATACAAAAAATAATAAGAAAATCACAAAAGTAGAATAACTTTTCATCTCTTCTCTGTTATTTGACCTTGCTATTAATATAATTTTCTATATATTTCTTTAGAGGTTGAGGCTGTTCTGCAATATGATTTTGTATAAATGCCCTATCTTCTTTTATCTCAGAGCGATAGGGTACCACTTTAGGAAGGTGTTCTTGTACACTAAGGCGTACCATACGAAGTTCTATATTTTTAGGTTCTTTCTCTATTGCCCCTTCTATAAGGGCTTTACCCTCTTTGAGAGACTGCCGGAGCTTACCCGATTGCTTGGCATACATCATCAGGGCAGCCCCCTTATACGCCTGCAATAAGGGGGTGTTTGTACTCACCCCTTGCATAAGCTGGTAGAACTGTGCTGTATGTTCCTTCGTTGTGGAGGCGGTAGTATAGACCTTGCGTATCTCCTCTACCGATTGTCCTTGTGCAAAAAGTGGTATAAGGCAACATAACAAACAAAATCTTAGCATAACTTATAGGTATTAGTCAGTTTCAGTGCTATTGTATCACCAAAAGATGTAACATTCTTGACCACTATCACCTCTGGTTGCTCGGTAAGCTCCAATTGTAAGGAAAGTTCCCCTGCTGTATGGGGATTGATAAGAGTCATAAACTTTACCTGTGAGGTCTTACTCAAGAATAGTTTTTTTTGAGTAATTTTTTCGGTAAGTTCCTTGATAATCTGGAGCATACACACCCCAGGGGTAATAGGATTATCTGGGAAATGACCTGCAAAAATCGGGTGAGCAGGGTTTAGGGTAATGCGACAAATGTATTTCCCCTCGCCCTGAGGTTCTATCTGGTTGAGTGTATAAAAATCGTCTAACATAAGGTCTTTATTTTCATGGTAATACGTCTAAAACCATCTTCACAGGCAGGGTGTGATGTTCTATTACTAGCTCTGAGAGTTCCCCCATCTGCCTATAATAAGCGACAAAAGTAGTATAGGGCTTTGACTTCTTCGTATTGAGTTGTTGGTATATTTTCTTATCTTGATTTTCAAACAGATACACCTTCCTCTTTCCCTCCGTGACCACATAAGCCACCTCTTGATTATGAAGGTACTTATCCCCATACCTATCAGCTTCCAATAAATCCTCGAAATCCCGCTGGAGTAGCCTAATAAGTGGCTTTCTGTCTAAAGCCTCGGTTATATATTCCACACGCCAGCCTTGCCCTCTTTTATAATAGAATTTTAAAAGCGTATTACCAAAATCGGTAGTCAAGGCAATGATATGGCTATGCGTAAGGGTTTTTATAGCCAATACCCCATTGAAGCTATGTCCATAAGCCTCAATGGTAGCTCTTAGGTGATATTCACCTATGTCAAAATAAGGGTTGGGTATGTGTTCCCCTGTCTTTTCCTTCTGATAAGTATCAGGCAACGAATAGGAAGCTCCACAACTGATACATAAGAGGAAAATACTATAACGCAAAAACCGAATCATCAATAGGGGTATTGAATTGTTTATGAGTAAAAGTAATCTCTGTATAATCGTCCGTAGGTTCTATAAGCTTTACTCGGTCTACAGAAGCATCAGAGGAGAAAAACAAATGTATTTCCTTAATGTACTTGAGTAGGGTCTTGTCCTTGGGCTGGAGTTGCGCCTTGGTATCTTTTCCCTCATTATATAAGGTTACGGCAAACTCTTTTTGGTCAAACATATTACCACTTACCGTACTTACAATCAGGCTATTAATCTTTTTAAAAATCTTATTATCCGCCTTCATCTGGGAGACCTTCCCCGCATCATTGACCTTAATTTGATCTTTTTGGAAGACAATCTGATACTGATAGGGAGTTGTATATTGCCAATTGAGCCTATCAGGAGCTGAAAAGAACATTTTTCCCTTGGTCTCTATATCATTAGCCATAAACTCCAGATGCTTCCTTTGAGTGAAAGCCGTTTGCATGGTTTTGATTGTCTTATTTTTTGCCATCACCTTCTCCTTGAAAGCCGTAGCTTGTGCCTGAGAAAGTGGTTGCTGCCCCCATAGCACCGTAGTGGTGAGTAGGAACAAAAGAAAGGATATCGCTCTCATAAATGGGTATTTGTAGGTCTTCTTACAATAACTATGCCACAACGCCACCGAGACAAGGACGAATAAAGCTATCCAGCTGGTCAAACTCTATCAAAAAGGCATCATGCCCATGTATGGAATGGATTTCATGATAGGTAGTTTTCTTACCCATTTGCTTTAAAGCCTCGTAAGTAAGCCTATTTTCTTCAGGCACAAAATACAAATCTGTATCAGTGGCTATGATATGTATCTGGGTAGTCACAGGTGCCATTACCTGCTCGAATCCTCCCCTATCCTTGCAAATATCTATCGTTTTAACCAACTGATTCATCAGCTTATAAGCCTCAAGAGTAAAGCGGTTTTGGAGTTTTTCTCCGTGATGAAGCAGCCAAGTCTCTGTATTGAAAAGATTGCGTTCTATATTGACACTACGATCAAACTTTTCCTTGAGAGAAGCAGGCGTACGATAGCAAAGCATAGCGTGCATACGGGCATCGTGCAAGGGATTGTTGCCCTCCAAGAGTCGTTCTTGGACAAGGCAATTGGCTATTACCCAGTCAGTGGTCTTCCAGTCGGTAGCCACTGCGAAAAAATGGGTTATATATTGGGGTGCCAATGCCAGCATCTCCCAAGCAATACCGCCCCCTAAGGAACTTCCCGAAAGGATATCCACATGTTCCACTCCTAGCTGCTGCAAGCCCAAGAGGAAGATACGCGCTACATCGCGGGCTGTCCATAGCTTATAGTCAGTAATTAGCGCTCCATTACGATAGCCATTACCAGGTATATTAAAGCAAATCACCGTATGTGTAAGGGTATCAAAAGGCTTCCCCTCCCCTACTGTTTGGTTCCACCAACCATCCTTACCAATGACTTGAGAGTTTCCTGTAAGGGCATGATTCACTACAATCACAGGAGCCTCCCCCAAGGGCTGCCCAAAAAGCTGATAGGTCAGTTCCAAGCGAGAATATTCCTTTCCCAATAGGGTAGTAAAGTTATTGATTTCTATA
This sequence comes from uncultured Capnocytophaga sp., assembly GCF_938029845.1. Taxonomy (GTDB): domain Bacteria; phylum Bacteroidota; class Bacteroidia; order Flavobacteriales; family Flavobacteriaceae; genus Capnocytophaga. The sequence goes on along the minus strand of NZ_CALHGG010000112.1, from coordinate 6,776 downwards.
CACTTAAGTTCATCCATAGTACTATGTTCTGTCTTTGTAAGAAGTATATTATACTTCTTTTTATACTTGAGCGCAAAATTAGGTTTTTATAAGGAGATAAACAAATTTTTATAGTTTCAAATCGGGTATCAAAGAATGATATTTTACCTGCCTTATCTTTGCCCAAAAACACGGAGCTTATGAAACCCTTATTACATTTAGATAGGTTCAGCACCCCTAACCGACTTCTTGATGACCTCATAAAAGAAAGTATAGAGGCAAAGCTTTCCTCCTTAGAAAAGCTTCTTAAGGAGGCACAGCTACCTGTGATTAGAATAACTTGCTACAAATACAATCGATTGGAAGCCAATTGTCTTATTGCTCTAAGCCAAATACTTGATTTATTCCTCTATACACACATAAGAAAAGTACTTGAGCGAAAAGCCATGGTAATAAGTCTTCCTCCTTCCACTAACGATATCCAAGAGATGTTTGTCCGATTGCGTATAAATCAACAAGTATTTCACCATTGTTCCCCAAAGGAACTCTTCTCAAGCAAAAGCTTTCAAGAGGCTTCTCCTACTTCTTTTCCCATTACTTTTGGGCTTAATGCCAAAGAAGCCGAAGTATTTACTTTGCAAAAGATAGTCCCTATTTGGATAGAAGAAACAAATAAAGAAGCTACTAAGGATGTTATTTATCCGATTTTATGCTCATTACTACTAAAAAACACTCCTGACAATATAAAAATTATATGGATAGATCCCATTTTAGAAAAAGAACAACTATTTATCAATCAATTAATTACCCCCTATACTCCTTGGGTTGAAAAAGATAAACTATATAGCTGTGTATCAACCCCTGAAGAGATTAAAAATGCTTTTCATTTCCTAGAGAAAGAAAAAGAAAGAAGAATAAATACCTCTATTGCAAACTCTTTTAGCCCAAATAAAAAAACTATTGAGGCTAAAGAGTTCCCTGCTATTGTTGTTTTTGTTTGTCATCTTGACCAAATAGCCTATTGCCATACCAAAATTTTAGAGCGACTTATGGAAACCTGTAGCTCCACTCGGATCTTTCCTATTATCACAAGCATGACTAATAAGCGAAAGAAGATTTTCGACAAAATTAAATATCACATTCATTTTCCTCCTACCTATGAAAATAGTATGCAGGAAACGCTCTACCAACCCCGAGAAGGAAATGTCTTTATCCACAAAAGGACTTCTATAGTAAATACCACACTACTAACTTCCTCTCATGTTGAGGAAGAACTCCAAAGAATCGCCTCAAATTTCGATAAATAAAAAAATCCAAAAAACATTTGGTTATATCAATTATTTATCGTTACTTTGCAACTCAAAGTACTTTCTTATGGAAGAGCATAAATACTTAGATGATCTGAAGGAAATACGCCAGATGATGCGTCGCTCCACCCAATTTCTCTCCTTGAGCGGACTCTCAGGAGTATTGGCTGGGGTGTATGCCCTTATTGGGGCTGGTTATGCCTTTAAGATTTTGGAAGCACACCATTTGCAGGAGCCTTATGTGATTTTGGAGAGCTACACGTTCAAGAAATTAATAGCGATTGCCTTGGAAGTACTCATCGCTTCCATAGTTACCGCTTACTTGTTTTCCGCATACAAGGCCAAACGCAATGGAGAAACCTTGGTCAATACCACTTCCAAGCGTGCCTTATATAACTTTGCCCTTCCTCTGCTCACCGGAGGCGTACTCTGTGTGCTACTTCTAAGGAATGGCCATTATGGTTTGCTCGCTCCTATGACCCTGATATTCTATGGATTGGCGTGCGTGAATGTGAGCAAATATACGTTTGGTGATGTGCATTACCTTGGGATTACTGAAATCGTATTAGGTTTATTAGCTGCATATTTCCCTGGTTATGGACTTTTGTTTTGGACTTTAGGTTTTGGCCTATGCCATATCCTTTATGGAGGTATTATGCACTTCAAATACGAACGTAATAGAAAGAAATAAAGTAATGACAGAAGTTTTAAAACGCTATATTGATGCTTCTAATACTTTTCGCAAAGCAGCAGACCATCATGAAGGAGCTATCGCTCTTTACGACTTGTTATACGATTTGCAAGCCAAAGAAGAACGTACTAAGGAAGAGGAGCGTATCCTTACTGACACTTACACCTTATTAGAATACCATCTCTCTGCTTATGAGACTTTCTTACGCATTGCAGACAATACTAATTATAAGGAGAAAAGCAAACTATTAGTTTTGGAAGACAAAGCCAAAACACATAAAAATACTTTTTGTATCAAGGACATTCGCAAATTGAAAGCAAAGAAAAAGCAGAAAACTCTTAAAGTGACTGATTTTGAGAAAGTAGAAGATTTTGAGTCGGAATGCGAATATGTGCTCTCAACGAAAAAAGTAGTTATTTTGGGCAAAGAGGTAGAAGGAGAGGATTTTTCTTTCTTTATAAATAAAGAAACTCCTTTAGAGAGTTGTTTGCATAGTATAAATAAGTATTTAGAATGGCTTTCGGATGCTAAAACAACACTCATCAGCTATTACAATGAGCATTGTAGGGAATATACCCCTCAGGCTGATGATAATTGGTATAATACTTTGGAGGTATATAGCGGCCATATGTATATTGGAAGTACAGGAGTTGCTGCTCATATAAGTGCTGGGGATATTTTTACCCCTGATCATTTGTTAGATATAGACTTTGAAGGAAAAGAAATTACCCACATAGGATGGGACGGATAATAAATATATTATGAAAATTTTTATCACAACTCTATTATTTCTCATGGGAGGAGTAGCCCTAAGAGCACAAACCAATGATACAGATACCCAAAAGGCTATCGCTACTTTGAAGGAGTTTTACAAAGTAATATATGATGAGGTCTTAGATGACAAAGAGCCTCTTTTTAAAAAATATCTCTCTAAAGAATTGTTTCTCAAAGTATTTCCTCCCTCCCCACCAGGTGAAGACTATTCACCAGGATATGATCCTTTTATACAAGGACAGGACTATGAGGCAAAAACACTCAACAATAGCTTAAAAATCACCCACATAGAAAGCAATATCTATAAAGTGTGCTTCATTCAATTTAGTGAAGACAAAAAGAAGACTTGTGTAGATCTTCAATTAAAGAAAAATAGTCAAGGAAAATACATGATTACCAATATCTTAAGTGATAAAAATTTCTATATCAAACCAAAAAGGAATTAGTTAAGACACCATAAATTGAAGTCTCTTTTAGCACATATCAATAAAGCCTTTGACCATCGTATTCGCTTGGCAATCATGTCTGTACTCATGGTCAATGAAAGTGCCGACTTTAACACCCTCAAGGAACTCTTGGGCGTTACAGACGGCAACTTGGCCAGCCATACCCGCGCCCTTGAGAATGAGGAATATATCACCGTGGAGAAGACTTTTATCGGTCGCAAAACCAATACCCATTACAAAGCCACTGCCAAAGGCCGCCAAGCCTTCCAAGAACACTTAGAAGCCCTTGAGAAAATCATTGTAGTGACCAGTAATAGTGACTAACGACGAGTGATTAGTGACGAACTGCTCCTATTATTTTTTTAGGTTTTTACTTTGAAATACAAAGCGCTTTTTAATAATGACTAATGACTAATACCTCTAAGGACTTGTCACTCGTCACTTTTCACTTTTCACTTGTAACTAACTAAAATTCTTTATAAAAATGAACACTCAGAAATCAACTTTTGCAAACCTATTGCAATCCAACACCTTCCGTATGTTCCTTATTGGAACCTTAGCACTCTTATTGCTCATCCCGCTAGCCTTTGTCAAGGACTTGGTACGAGAGAGAAAATACCGCCAAGAGCGTGTTATAGAGGAAATTGACGAAAAATGGGGCGGCGCTATCTACTTCTATGGGCCTATTCTAAAGGTTCCTTACAAGGTTTATAGTGATGTAAAGCGTACGGCTTACACTACTTCCTACGCTTACTTCTTCCCTGAAGAACTCAAGAACAATTCGAAGGTAGAGACCGAGGTAAAAAAACGAAACAACTATGAGTCGGCTGTATTCACCGCTACTATGGACTTTACAGGGCAATATACCAGCCCTGATTTCTCAGCTAAGGGAATACTTGATGAGGATATAGAGTGGGACAAGGCCACCATTCTTATCCGTACAACTAACCTCAGCAGTATCAAGAATATTGTTACTATCACCTTGGCTGGAAAGCCCTACTCTTTTGAACCTATCTATGACCAAGAGGGACAGGAGAGCTATTCTTGGGAACGTTCTATGTCTTACCAAAGTGAAGACGATATGTACTATGATTCCCACAGCAGTACCATCGCCTCACTGGAAACCGCTTTTATTCCTAAGGAGATACTGACTAAGGCTTTGGATTTCTCGCTTTCTATTACCTATGACGGCAGCAAGAACATCGCCATCGCTCCTATTGGAAAAACCACAGAGGGTACTATTTCGTCCAATTGGCCTAACCCAAGCTTTGTTGGTAATTTTCTTCCCTATGACAAGCAAATTACCCCCCAAGGCTTTAGTGCTTCTTGGCGTGTACTGTATCTGAACCGTCCCTTCTCTCAGCAGTCCTTCGGAGAGCTACCGAGAATCAGTCAATATGCCTATCAGGTAAATTTTGTAATCCCTGTTGATGAGTATCAGCAGAACGAACGAGCGGTAAAATATGGATTCTTAGTCATAGGGCTTACCTTCCTTGTATTCTTCCTCTTGCAGAGTATCAGCAAGATAAAAATCCATATCTTCCAATATACCATGATAGGCCTAGCCTTGGTGCTTTTCTATACCTTGCTAATATCCATTACCGAGCATAGTAGTTTCTCCTTGGCGTACCTCATCTCTTCGGTGATGACCATTGGGCTTATCTCTCTGTATTCGGTAGCAATTCTCAAGAATAGGAGGTTTCCAGCCTTCATTGGTATTTCTTTAGCCGCCTTGTACGGATTCATCTATGTAATTATCCAGCTGGAAAACTACGCTTTATTAGTAGGCAGTTTGGGGCTTTTTGCTATCTTGGCCGTAGTGATGTATGTTTCTAGAAAAATAGACTGGAACCAATAAATAATTATCAATTGTTAATTATTAATCACTCAAGTTTTGCAAACTAAATAACTATTTAGGTTATAGAGCTTACGAAACTTGAGTTTTATTCTTAAATGCGAATTAATAGTTAAAATATTATCTATTAATTGCCTAATACACAATTTATTACATCTTAACAAATTAGATTATACAATTGTTTTTCTATCATTAATTGTCATAAATCATTGAACTTTATTCATTAGACATTGGTGACATTCAAAAATAATTCGTATATTTGTGCTGTAAAATTTACTAATTTATGAACACAGCATTCAAAAACATTGTTATCAAAAATGGGCTTTTCTTAGGATTTGCCTTAATCGCTTTTGAGCTTATCAAGTATGTTACTGGGACACTTTACACAAGTAACACAGGTTTAAGTATCCTCTTAAGCTTGGTTAGCATAGGGCTCTATGCTTATTTTATCTACTTAGCTGTAATCCAGTATAAGGCATCGAACAATGACCAACTCACTGTGGCTGATGGTCTGAAAGTAGGAGCCGTTGTTGGGGTCATTGCAGGAGTATTGTTAGGTATCTACAATGTTCTCTATACCACTGTTATTGATCCTGACTACTATGATAAGGTCATGGCTCTAGCTTCAGAAAAGTCGGCGGATGCTGTTGCCAATATGACAGAAGAGGAAATAGAAGCAACTCAAGATCTCCTACTAAAATTGAAACCTACCACAATAGCTACTTTCATCTATAGCATTGTTGGTGGTGCCATAGGAGGACTGATCGTTGGGACTATTGTAGGTCTTGTAAAGAAAAGCAAGAATAACTAATGGTTTATGACTAGTGACAAATAACAAATTACTGATGACTAATATTTATCGCTAGTAATTTGTTATTTGTCATTATTTTTGTACTTTTGCGCCATCATTTTGAGATGCTATGCAAAAGCCCTTAATTCTTATCACCAATGACGATGGCATTACCGCCCCTGGTATCCGTGCCCTTATTCAGGTGATGCTTCCTTTAGGAGAGGTAGTAGTAGTAGCACCCGATTCACCACAGAGTGGTATGGGACATGCTATTACAACTACCTCTGCCCTATTCTGCGAACAGGTACATACCCAAAGTGGTGCTCCTTTAGAATATCGCTGTAGTGGTACCCCCGTGGATTGTGTGAAGATAGCCAAGCACGAACTGCTTAAGCGTACCCCCGACCTATGCGTCAGTGGCATCAATCATGGTTCAAACTCCTCTATCAATGTGATCTACTCTGGCACCATGAGTGCAGCGGTAGAGGCAGGCGTGGGGGGGATTCCCGCCATTGGCTTCTCCCTATTGGACATGAATTGGAATGCAGATTTCTCCCAATGTACTGATTTTATACGTGATATTACCCTGAATGTACTCCAAAATGGCCTACCTCATGGAGTGGTACTCAATGTAAATATTCCCAAACTCAAGCGTGAAGAGATCAAGGGAGTGAAGGTATGCCGCCAAGCACGTGCCCACTGGGAAGAGCGCTTTGACCATCGCGTCAGTCCGCACGGGCGTAATTATTATTGGCTTACGGGCAAGTTCGTCTGCGAAGACGAAGGCACCGATACCGACGTATGGGCATTGGATCATGGCTATATCTCGGTTGTACCTATCCATGCCGACCTTACCCATTACCCTACTGTAGAACAACTTAACACATGGAAACTCAATGAAATATCATAGAAGCCAGAAAGATGTCCTCATCGG
>NZ_CALHGG010000111.1 GCF_938029845.1 uncultured Capnocytophaga sp. | reverse complement strand
GTAATGCTGAAATTGATGCATCCGTGAAGTTCGTTACCTTCAATGGGATCTCTTTCTTAGCACTACTCTTCTCCGCTGTAGGACAACCACGTCCTGCCTTCATCTTATAAACAACATAATACTTAGCAGTTACCTGTGGGTTAAAAGTAAAAGAAGATTTCTTTAAGTCAGCTCCTGGTACCCCATCCAAGGCTTCTGCAGGTTCAGACTTCCACTGGATATCATATACTGTTTCAGAAAGATCCACACTAAGGGTCATTGGTTGATTCCAACAAGCCTGAGTAACATTGGAACGTACATTAGGGGCTGTTAAACTACCAAAGTCCGGTACAGGCACCCAACGATCCAAACAGCCTGACTCAAACTTCACCTCATAGGTATCCCCTCCTGTAAGCTTAGGTATATCATTGAAGGTAGCAAAGGCATCCTCAAAATTAGTAGGTCTAGTACTTATCACTTTCTTTACCTCGTTTCCTCCTTGCGTTACCACTGTTTTGGTTCCGCCCGATACCTTATATAAGGTATAAGTAATAGGATACTTGGGTTCTGAACCTGTAGGCATCTCCACTCGTATCACTCCTGTATTAGGATTAGAAGGGTCACACATACCTATGGAGGTGGTAGGAGTTATATCTGTGATATTTCTGATCTCTATCTCCTTGTAGATAACTGTATTACTAATCACATCTCCACGTCTTGAAGGATTAAAATGATACATATAGCCACGCTCTTCTGCACTCTGTGGGTCTATCACTGAATGGTAATAAGGCCCCATGGATGCTCCCACTATATATTTTCCAGGAGGAATATCCGACAATGTAGCTACAGAACGAGTTTTATCTGGGTCTGAGGCATCCGTATGAGTAAATCCTGCACTTTTGATTGGAGTAGGACTTACACGCTTGTGTATTGGCTGCCCATTCCCTCTGTTCTCATCTGAAAACAAATACAATCCTGTAGGGACAGCAGCTGTCCTTTTTTCAGACAATACATCCATCACTACTTTCCCCTTACTGGTACTTCCTCCTTGTGCACAGTCTGTAGTTACTATAAAGTGATCATCTCCATCTATTTGGCGATTTACATTCGCCACTGGCCCTACAACAATATCATGATTACGGGTATTACCGCATCCATCTCTCATTTCTATTCTATATTTTCCAGGCGGAAGATCAAAGAACTGGTATATACCAGCATAACCTTGATTCATAGAGGGGTAAAGTTCCTTAGTGAAAGGAAACTTCACTTTATATTTTCCCCTAAGATTCCAAGGTCCATCTATATCTATTTCTTGTTCATTGGGCTGTCCATCAGCACGTACAATACGTACAGTAAGCTTATTGTTATCTGTAATAAAATCCAATCCTGCTTTTAGAGGATCATCTGTTCCTAAAAAAAGTTTGTTTCCTCGTCCTGGATACTCTAATACACTAGATACTGACCCTCCTGTATTAATAGGAATACGATCCAACGGATTAGTTGAAGCTACTGTTAGGCTATTTGATAGATAATGCTTACAATTTTTAGTACTAGAACCATCTAAACTCCCACCTAAAGCTGTAGAAATTGCATACTCCATTTGGTAGGAGGTCCCAGCATCTTGTACTTTCACCCTATAAGTATTATCCCCTTGTCCATCATAGAATCTGTAAAGCTTTTGGGTTTCATTGGCTAGTAGAGGTGTCACAGCACCTGAACGTTTTGCTTGTACTTGTAACCCTGCTACACTACAAAAAGCATTATAAGAAGCCTCTCCTACCATTTGTTGGAATCTTGTATTAAGGCGTACTACCTTATCACAAGGGGCAGAGGTAGCTTCATTAGGGAGTATATCAGATGTTGTTTCTGGTATAGAAGTAGGAGGAGCTACTGTATGAGATAATGTACGAGTTACTCCCGCACAATCTGCATATTCAAGAGAAATGACATCACCCGCTTTCACTTGTATATTGGTCGTATGTACTTGGGGAGTATACCAATACCAGTAAGCAAACTCTTCATTGGCTCCATACACATTTCTCTGTCCTTCTCTTTTATTAAATGGAAGTGCTTCCTCTTTACTATAGTCTTGATTAGCAATAGTTGTTCCTCCACGAGTTACCTTTAGCCTCATTCTATAAGGATAATAGAATTCTTGCTTATTGTTTGCTAGATCACTATACAAGGCTGTAAAAGCCAAATCATAATTACCACAATTACTTGCACAAGAAGGTGCTAAGTGTATATATAGGTTTATTGGAGAATAACTATATTTCTTAAATAACCTCTTCTCCGTAGTACAGCTACCATCCGTTATTTGTACAGTATAATAAGCATTGGCATCAAAGGACTTTCCTGCATCAGGTTCTATATTCTTAATTGTACTACCTGTAGGGCCACTCTTAGTAATGGAGGCATTAGCTACCACTACTTGACCTCCATCTTTTATCACTTTTACAGTAAAAGGTCCTGCTCCAGCACTTGCATTATTAATATCTATAGTTATTAACCCTCGTGCTCCCTCTGTTTCTCCTGTTTTAAGAGGACGACAGGTCTCTAGAGTAACACTCCTTACAAAAGATGCAGAAGCCTCAATAGTAGAGAACTCATGAGCTTCTTTGGGTTCTGTTACTGAACAGCTTCCTCCTCCTACTTGGTCTGTTACTTCTACACGATACGTTGTACTATGCTTAAGACCAGACACCTGTACAGAGGTTTCATTACCAGTCTTGTTAGTAGCTGGAGAGGTAGCCACCAGATTACCAGTAGCTTTTTCATATACTTTTACTACAAAAGGTCCTGCTCCATCCTTTATCTTAACTGTAGCCTTCCCATTATTAGCACATTCGCCTGTAGCTCTTTCTGCATTGGATTGTCCTTTATAGATAACAGCAAATCGTCTGTAACTGGAGACAAGTGCCTGCGTTTGTATAGGAGAGACAGCATTCGTACCATCTTTCTTAACAATCTTCACCTTATAGGTACCTGAGGAAAGACTCTGAAATTGAGTTTTCCCTGCGGTATCGAAGTTCTTTTGGGAGAGCTTAGTTCCTGCTGCATCATAAAGTTCTGCTTGCCATTGGGCTACAGGAATACTCGCTGCTACTGCTGCCGACCAATCTACTTTTATATTTCCTCCACATACTGTGTTCTCCCCCGTAAGGGTATAGGAAGGGAGGCTCTGCGCCAGTGCTAGCAGTGGCAACAAGAAAAAGCTTATATTTAGTAGATATCTTTTCATAATAATTTATGTTTATTGGATATAATCTTCTAATTGTCAATTTTTTTACTATTAATGGATAAGTAATTCTAAACCCATTGATTATATGACTATACATGTTTCATCACTCTAGAATTCTTATATTAGCTTCTTTTAGCGATGAACTTTTAGTTCTAAGTTATCAATTTGAGTTTTGAGCAATTAAAGACCAAAATTACTCAAAACTCAAAAATTTTATCTAAACCATGTTTCTACAGCAATCAAGGATCCGCAACCTGCTAAGAATCCTATAAGAGCTAGCCAAGAAATATTTTTTACATACCAGAAAAAGTCTATTTTTTCCATACCCATCGCCGCTACTCCCGCAGCAGAACCTATGATGAGCAAGCTACCTCCTGTTCCTGCTGAGAAAGCTATAAAGTGCCATAGAGAAGCATCCAATGGTTCTTGGAACATACCTATCGCAGCGGCTACTAGTGGTACGTTGTCTATCACAGCAGAGGCAAAACCAAGAATCATTATCACTATATTCTCATTTGGAATTACATGACTAAGAGACCCTGCAAAGTTGAAGAGCGTTCCCATAACTTCCAAAGATGCTACTGCCAAGAGAATCCCTAAGAAAAATAATATACTGGAGTGTTCTATACGTCCTAAAGCACTATGTACTGAAAAACTTGGCTTATCTCCTTCTACCATATCTGTATTAGGCTTAAGTAGTTCAGAGAAGAACCATACAGTAGCCAAGGAGAACAACATACCCAAATAAGGAGGTAAGTGGAATATAGACTTAAATATAGGTACAAAGATAATACCCAACACCCCAATAATCAAAATAGGGGTACTACTTTTGTAAGCTAGAGTCTTATCCATTTGTGGCATATCCAACTTCCCTTTGAAAATAGGCATAAAAGAAGCAATCAAGAAAGGAACTAAGAAACAAAGTACTGCTGGCAATACTACGTAGTCTATAAGTCGCATAGCTGTTACCTTATTGGCCATCCACAACATGGTGGTAGTTACGTCACCTATTGGAGACCATGCCCCTCCTGCATTGGCAGCAATTATCAAAAGCGAAGCATACCATATACGTTCCTCGCGGAAAGGTACCAACTTACGCAAAATGGTAATCATAATTATTATAGTGGTAAGGTTATCTATCAAGGATGATAGGAAAAAGGAAACAATCCCTAATACCCAAAGTAGTTTCTTCTTTTTACGGGTTTTAACCATTTTCTTGATAATCTCAAATCCTCGGTGCATGTCTATAATCTCTACGATCGTCATCGCTCCTATGAGGAAGAAGAGAATTTCAGCCACCTTTCCTAAATGGTACAAAAGGAGACTATCAATAGCCTGTGAATTGCCTCCTTCGTAATGATCTGCTAGAGGAACCAATCCATTTTCAATTTCAAAAACAGGCAAATCGGCCGTTTTAAGGATTGTCCAGCACGCAACTGCCATCCCAAGCGCTGAAATAGTTTTGTCAATTTTCACTTGGTGCTCTACCGTAATAAACAGATAACCAATGAAAAACACCGCTACAATAAGTAATTCCATAGCAATTTTCTTTATACTTTATTTGAGGGTGCAAGTTATAAAAAATTTATCAGAAAAACGAATTTTTCTAGATAGATTTTTCCTCCTTTTGTTGATAACTTTTTTAAGTCCTTTATATACAAATCATAAAAGAAGTAAAGCACATGATTATCAGTAAAGTATAGAAAATTGTTCACTATGTTTATAAAAATAATACCGCTTTCTTTTCCTTATTTTTGAAAAAAAATGTATCTTTGCGGAGATTTCACAAAAACAATTAATTTCCTCCATATGATACCAAATTTTAAATATCCTACTCCTATTGATAAGGAAGTCAACTGGGATAAATCCAAGACCATCATGAGTCGTACCGATGCAGCAGGAGTGATTGATTACGTCAATCAAGTATTCTGTGATGTGTGTGGTTATAGCGAAGAAGAACTTATGGGTTCTCCCCACAACATTATCCGCCATCCTGACATGCCTCGTGTGATCTTTAAAGTTCTTTGGGATAATATACAACAGGGTATAAACTTCCATGCTGTAGCCAAAAATCTAGCCAAATCAGGCGAATACTACTGGGTGGTAACGGATTTTGACATCATCAAAGATTCCCAAGGGAAAATCGCTAGCTATCTTGCACGCCGTACTTCCGTTCCTACACAAAGTGTGGAGAAATATATCGCTCCCCTTTATGCCAAAATGCTCCAAGTAGAAGCCGTAGGAGGCATGGAAGCCAGTGGTGCTTATTTAGCCAACTTCCTTAAAGAAAACAAATACTACGACTATATTGACTTTATAGAAAATGCTATCTTAGAATTTAAATAGTTTGTTATTACTCATATAAAAAGAGAAAGGCTCCCTAAAATAAGGGGAGCCTTTTTTAATATCTAAATAACTGAACACTATTTCATTTTTCATTTTTTGTCTTAAGGAACAAATAGGTTGCAGTTCCTAAAATCGCTGCAATGAGTAAGGCTAAAAGAAAACTGCCTGTAAGATATTGTATAAGGTGTGCCTTAATGAAGTCTCTTGTGATTTCGCCTTCTGGGAGTACCCCCCCTCCTGTAAATAAGCCCCCTACTTTCAACGAACTCCATACTATCAAAGGAATCATGGGAGGAATGCTGATATTGGAAGCCAAAAAAGCCAAGGATTTATTGAGTCCCAATAGCACTGCAAAAGTAATCGTTAGTGCTGTTTGAAATCCCCACAAAGGAGAAATTCCAAAGAAAGCACCCAAGGCTATAGAAAAAGCCTTTTTACTATCAGAGAGACTTGCCTCTAAAAGATCTTCCTTAAGAAATGTTTTAAAGCTTTTTTTTTGGAATTTCCTCAGAAAATCACGAGGTTTTATATATAGAAACGCTATAAGCACCAAGATTGAGTTAAGCAAACTTATACGTGCAAAATCCTTCACAGGGCGAAAGTGAGAAACTCTTTCACTAGGATCATAAAGTACTCTTATAGGTACAGGCTTTATAGGCACTCCACACCAACTACTCCTGACAAGCACCTCTATTTCAAACTCAAACTTGGATGTAAAATAACGCCTGGGAATCACCTCAAGCGGATACAAACGGTAACCAGATTGGGTGTCAGGGAGCTTTACTCCCGTCTCTAAGTGAAACCAGAAATTGGAGAACTTATGACCAAAGCTACTCTTTTTAGGTACGCCTTCTACGGTCATATCGCGGTTACCAACCAAAAGAGTAGGAACCTCCTCTTGCTCTATGGCTGTTATAAAAGTGGGGATATCCTCTGGAAAATGTTGTCCATCAGAATCTATCGTTAGCACATAGGTATAGCCTTTTGCTCTTGCTACTCGGAAGCCCTCCTGCAAGGCCTTACCTTTGCCCTTGTTTTTTGGGAAGGTAACTACTTCGACTTGGGGATAGCCCGAGAGAATCGCTGCGGTGCTATCGGTAGAACCATCATTAACTACAATCACATGAGGGGTATAGGAAAGAACCCCATCCAATACTCTGGAAAGGGTTTTCTCATTATTATAAGTAGGAATAAGTACAGCGTAGTTACTTGTCAATGATTAATTCTATTAGAATTTTAATTTTTTAGGATTGCTTCTATTATCTACAAATGTTATTATTTGGAGTTCTTTTGCGGATTCTATGATTCTATAGTACATTGAAAAATTTCGCAATATAACAATTCTACGGATATTCTTCTCTTCCAAATAAATTGTTCCTATTTTAGGAAAATCCTTCAATGTTTCTAAGATAGTTTCTACTTGCCGATTTAAACTTATAGCATATTTGGGAGAATTATTGTTTTCTGCCCAAAAAAGAAGTACATCATTATATTGTATCTTTGCCTCCGTTGTCCATACAACAAGATATTCCGTTTCCATTAGTTCATGTATTTTTCTAATATCTTCCTTGCATTTTCCATAACCTCTTCATGGGAGACGAAATTTCCTGCTTCTGCATCCCTTAACCCTCTATCTATTGCCTGAAGTGTATATTCATCATAGTCCTCATAACAATTAGCCTTCTCTACCAATTCATTATAGTCCTCTATAGGAAGTAATGCATGAGTCTTATTTCCTTCCTTATCTGTAAGAAAATGTGTGTCTGTTAGTGGTAAAGTTGCTGTATTCATAATAATTCATTATTAGCGGTTAGTTACTGACCTCTGATTAACTAAATTTTTCAAAACCCTTACCATATACCGCCTCTACATTGGTACGAGTGACAAAAGCTTCAGGATCTATACTATTGACTAAGCGGAAAATAGTGGTACCCTCTCCACGACGAGCAAAAACGATAACCACCTTTTGAGGATTCTTGGTATACCAGCCCATACCATCTACTATTGTACAACCTCGCTTGAGTTCGGTATTGATATGAGTAGCAATCTCTTCATATTTTTTCGAAAGTATAGTAACTTGTATGGCTCGCTTGGCTCCATTCATCACTACATCCACTGCCTGATACATGATTGGCAAAAGGATAAGTCCCAAGACCATCTTTTCCATTGTATAGCCAGAGAGGACAAGGATAGAGGACATTACAACAAGAACATCCATGAGGAGGAGGATACGAGAGATACGTATTTTGAAATATTTGGTAACCAAAAAGCCAATAATATCAACCCCTCCGGTACTTCCATTAACCGAATAAACCATTCCCAAACCTGTTCCCATTAGGATACCTCCCAACACTATGGATATAAAAGAATCATGTATCAAAGGATTAGCTGTAAAATAAGGGGTAAGATAGGTCTCCCCTATTCTTACTCCTAAAGTAAGTAAGCCTGCGCCTATGACCGTATTAATCACGAAAGTCTTACCTAAAAAGCGGAAGGCAAGTACTAAAAGTGCCAAATTCACCACTAATATAGTAGTAGAAGCATTGATACCTGTGGCATATTTGAGCAAGAGCGCAGCCCCAGCCAAGCCTCCTGTTACTATTTTGTTGGGCATAATAAAACCTGTAAGCCCAATAGTGTAAATCACAATGGCAAAAGCCATGTAAAGATAATCTTTGATGTAGAAAGATTTCAAATACTCAATGGTATTATTCTTTTTATTCATAACGCAAGCTTTTATTACTGCTTTTTTGCAGGCACAAAAGTACGATTTTTTTTATGGTAAAAAAAGATTTTTCCACAAATTTTAATTTATCAAAAAATAGGAAATAAATTCGTATTTTTGCACTATCTAATTTACCAATGTGCCAATTTACCAATGTGCTAATGTGCCAATTTGTCAATGTGCTAATTTGACAATTTGCTAATTTGCTAATTGACTCATCAGCTAATTGACTAATCGACTCATCAACTCATTGACAATTAACAATTAATAATTAACAATTAAAAAAGTGTCTTATTTTTCTACTGATTTTACTTTAGGGATACTCGGAGGAGGACAACTCGGAAAGATGCTCCTTACTGAAACCCTCAAATACGATATTCGCACCATAGTGCTTGATCCTAGTGCAGAAGCCCCCGCACGCTTCGGCTGTCATACTTTCTTTCAGGGCGACCTGATGGACTATGATACTGTATACCAGTTCGGCAAGCAAGCTGACCTAGTTACCTTTGAAATAGAAAATGTAAATGTAGATGCGCTTGAGCGCTTGGAGAGTGAAGGCATCAAAGTCTACCCTACCCCTAAGAGTCTGCGTATCATTCAGGACAAAGGTGCTCAAAAGGCTTTTTACAAAGCACATGGAATTCCTACAGCTCCCTTCGAACCTTTTCCCTCCCCTGCTCTATTAGCAACAGCTGTGGCTGAAGGCCGATGGACATACCCCTTTGTATGGAAAAGCACCCGCTTTGGCTACGATGGTAATGGGGTGAAGATAGTGCGCAATCCTCAAGACCTCCATGCACTTCCTGAAGGTCCTTGTATAGCGGAGCTCTGTGCAGATATAGACAAAGAATTGGCTGTAATTGTCGCTCGCAGTCCCAAGGGAGAAGTGGCTACCTATCCCGTAGTGGAAATGGAATTTCATCCCGAAGCCAACCAAGTAGAATATGTGCTTTGCCCTGCTCGTATTGCTGAGCCTATCAGCGACCAAGCCAGAAAAATCGCTCTACAAGTAGCTGAAGCCTTCGGTAGTATTGGCCTTCTAGCCGTGGAGTTATTCCTAACAAAAGAAGGGGAAATATGGGTCAATGAGGTTGCTCCACGCCCTCACAATTCAGGTCACTACTCGATTGAGGCAAGCTATACTTCTCAGTTCGAACAGCACTTAAGAGCCATTTTGAACCTACCTTTGGGAAGCACCGAAAGCAAAGTAGCAGGTGTCATGGTCAATCTGGTAGGGGCTGAGGGCTATGCAGGTGATGTGATTTATGAGCATATAGAGGATGTTCTCTCTCTCCAAGGGGTTACCCCTCACATCTATGGCAAGCGACAAACACGCCCTTTCCGCAAAATGGGACATATCACCATCACTCACCCAGATATAGAACAAGCCCGTTCCTTAGCTCAAAAGGTAAAAGAAACTATCAAAGTGATTAGTAAGCAGTAGGCAGGCGTCAGCAGTCAGAGGTCAGTTGTCAGTTGTCAAAAACTGTTTACTGAATACTGACCTCTGACAACTGTTAAACACTTAACATTATTTTTTATCGTATAAATTCTTACTTCTCAATAGCCTTTTCCTTGACTTTGCCCCTTGCATTGTTGTAATTTTGCACTCTGTTCAGGGAGCAGTATTCAGCAGTCAGAAGTCAGTTGTCAGACGCTACAGTTGACTTTGTACGAACTTTCTTTATATAGAACTCATGTTTTTGTAAGACGCAATAAATTGCGTCTCTACACAGGCGCTGGCTAAGACAATCCTTAATGGGTATAATTTTCCGTAGAGACGCAATTCATGGCATCTTGTAAATTATTGTCCCCCACGCTGGCACGAATACCCAACTAGGTATGTGTAAACTTTGATTATATCGTTTGTAGAGACATTCTGTAAGACGCAATAAATTGCGTCTCTACATAGGCGCTGGCTAAGACAATTCCTAACGGGCATAGTTTTCCGTAGAGACGCAATTCATGGCATCTTGTAAATTGAACGAATCACATACTCGCTTACACAACTTTACTATTCACTTTTCACTATTCATTTTTCACTTAATTTATGGATGAGGCTTTAGAAATACTTTGGACATACGCTCGTCGTGAGCCTTTGGATAGCAATGGAGAGACTGTAGTCCCTACCATCAACAATAGTATTGCCGCTATCCGTATCATTATGCGCTTAGAAGGATGGGCGATGGGAAGTGAAAAGAGAAAAGTTAATAGTGAAAAGCGGGCAACGCCTGCTTATGCAACGTCTGATAAGCCAGCGTCCCTTCGTAGGGGCGAATGGCAATTCGCCCAATCACAAAATACCAAATACAACACGAATAATAACACGAACAATCATAATGAGGGCGAATTATCAAATGGGGGCGAATTGCTCACATACTCCGCTCTCGCGGACTTTGCCCCTACGATGGGATGCTGGCTTATCAGACGTTGCATAAGCAGGCGTTGCCCGCTTTTCACTATTCATTTTTCGCTTTTCACTTCCCATAGCCCATCCTTCCAAGCGCATAATGATACGGATAGCGGCAATACTATTGTTGATGGTAGGGACTACTGTCTCTCCATTGCTATCCAAGGGCTCACGACGAGCGTATGTCCAAAGTATATCTAAAGCCTCTTCCATAAGTTAAGTGAATAGTGAAAAACGAAAAGTAAAGCCAAGCGAAAACTTGGAGCTTGGGTATGTGGGTGAAAAGTAAAGTTGCATAAGCGAGTATGTGATTCGTACAATTTTACAAGATATCATGAATTGTGTCTTACAAAGTGTCTCATCCATTAACATGAGTTCTATATAACGAAAACTCGCACAAAATCAGCTGTAGCGTCTGACAACTGACTTCTGATCGCTGAATACTGATAACCGAACAGAGTGCAAAATTACAAAAATGCAAGGGGCAAAGTCAAGGAAAAGGCTGTTGAGAAGTAAGAATTTATACAATAAAAAATAATGTTAAGTATTTAACAGTGGTCA
>NZ_CALHGG010000110.1 GCF_938029845.1 uncultured Capnocytophaga sp. | reverse complement strand
GCCTGAATAAGGCCGACAAAAGGGGCTACAATATGATGAACCTCAAATCCAACCATATCTATATAGAATTTGAGTTTTTCAATTTTGAGAACCGACAGCTACGGGTGATCAGGGAGTTCAAGCGCAACTCCAAGAAGTTTGAGGACGTAAGAACCCCTACTGTACAGTTCTATGAAAAAAATATGGATAAATGGATTCCTTTGGAACAAGCTAACCCAGAGGAACTTATAGGATTGAGTTATCACAACTTCAAACGTACTATTATCATCCCCCAAGGTCAGTTCAAGGAGTTCTTGGAACTCGGTGCCAAGGATCGCAATAATATGATGAAGGAAATCTTCAACCTACAAAAGTTTGACCTTTCCGATAATATCAGCAAACTTAAAAAAGAGAATGAAGAAAAACTTAGTTTCAAAGAGGGCGAACTAAAGGGGTATGAAGAAATCCATGAGGAGGCCATACAAATACAAAAGGACAAACTCAAGGAAGAGACAGACAAACAAAAATCTTTAGAAGTAATACTTGATCAACTAAAGACACATTACGAACATCTCAAAAGCTTGAAATCAGACTTTGAACTTTTAGAGCGTAAGAGAAAAGAGTTTTCTCTACTCCATTCTCAAAAGTATTCTTTTGATGAATTAGAGGAAAAGGTAAATAGGTATGAAAAGATAGAAAAGCTATTTAAGAATTTGTTAGATAACAGAACACACCTGACAAAGGAATTGCAATTCTATACGAATAAAAGAGTTACAGAAGTTGAAGCACTCAATCAGGTACAAAATAAGCTAACCCATATCTCTGATAATATAGAAGCGTTACAAGAATCTTATGAAAAACTTCCTGATGCAAAGCAGATGGAAGAAGATCTACAACAGCTATTAGCAATATTCCCTTTGCAAGAAAGATTAACCAAAGAAAAAAGTAGAACTATAGAAGGTACTAAGAAAATAGCAGAAGAAGAAAAGAATCTAAAAGATAAAAAGGACTATAATAACACCATCGAAAGTGAGATCGAAAGCCTCAAAAAGCAACGTATAGATAGTCAATTACTCTTGGAAGTTGGTAATTGGTATGAGAAGAACTATTCCATTTCTGAAAACCAAAATAAACAACAGCAAAAAATTAAAGATACCACAGCACAATTACAAGAGATTGTAAAAGAGCTTAGTTGTTTTGTGCTCTTCAAAGATGGATTTGTTCCCGATTACAAGGAAAAAATTACTATTGAAAAGAAAACTATAGAAAAAGAAAAAGACACACTCCAACAAAAGCTCAACCAACTTGAACTACAGCGACAATTATCCCACTATACGAAAGAACTCCACGAAGGAAGTCCTTGTCCTCTCTGTGGTTCCACTGAGCATCCAAGTATCACCCATTTTGAAGATGTAAGTACTGAACTCACCACTACTCAAAAAGCAATAAAGGCGCTTGATACAAAACAAGAGCAATTACAACAAAGTCTCTTTCAAATTGAAAAAACAGTAGATAAGAAACAATTTTTTGAAAACCAATTACAATCAGAAAAGGAAACAGCTCAGCAAATAGAAAAAGAACGTTTGGCACATCATGACAAGTTCATCTGGAGCGAATTTTCCAAAGAAGATCGCACCGCCTTTGATCAGAAACGCCAATTTGCCTATGCTCTAGAGCAAGAAATAGAGGGCAAAGAGACATTACTCAAAAAAGGCACTAAGGAAATAGATGCCCTACTCTTAAAAATAGAAGAATACAAGGGGCTACTTGATAAAATCTATAAAGAAATTGCTACCCTTGAAGGAAATATAGCTAGTCGAAAAGAAAGTTTAAAGAAATATAGCTTTTCTGATTATGAAAATAAGGATTTCGCTCTCATTGAAAAAGAATATCAATTTATAGCAAAGACTAATAAATATATCGAGCAAACCTATACTGACCTTACCCAAGAGCGTAACCGCTTGAATCCTTTACAATCACAGTACGAGACTCAACTGAAAAACACTAATGAATTGCTCGAAAAATGGGAGGCTGAATACCAAACTATTGAAAAAACGCTAACAGATACTTTGATTCAAGAAAAGATACCCCTTAAAGAAGTAACAAAAATATTGGATTCCCCTTTGCCAATAGAAGAAAATAGAGTAAAAATACAAGACTTTAAGGTTCGCTACAAGGTACTTTGTGAGCAAATTAAAGAATTAGAAGCCAAATTTGCCAATGTATCCTTTGATCCTAAAGCCTTTGCCGAGATAGAAGCACAATACATCCTTAAGGAACAGGAAGTAAAGGCTAATCATGAAAATTGTATTAGAATTTCCAGCGAATTAGAGCGTATCAGTCAGGCTTTAATAATCAAAAAGGAACTGATGAAATCCGCAGCCTATGTTAGAAAGCGCAATGAGAATATAAAACTCTTGGAAATCCTATTCAGGGGGAAAGGTTTCGTAGAATATATCTCCTCCATTTACCTACAACAACTCTGCCAACATGCCAATGAACGTTTTCACAGGATGACACGAGGACAACTGAGCTTGCAAATCGGTGAAAATAATGAGTTTGAAATCATAGACTACCTCAATGAAGGAAAAAGTAGGAGTGTAAAAACCCTATCAGGGGGGCAGGCCTTTCAGGTATCCCTAAGTCTCGCCTTGGCATTGGCGGAAAGTGTACAGAGTGAGGCAAGTGCTGATAAAAATTTCTTTTTTATAGACGAAGGTTTTGGCACCCAAGATACAGAATCCGTGAATATTGTATTTGAGACCATGGCCAACCTACTCAAGGATAACCGTATCGTGGGGATCATTTCTCACGTAGAAGAGCTCAAAGAACGTATTCCCATCTCACTGACTATTACCAATGATCCTGAAAGAGGAAGCATTATCAGTAGTTAGTTATCAGCAGTCAGTTATCAGTGTCTGATTTCTGACTACTGATCTCTGCCTCTGACTACAGAGTGTCTATTTGTCAGTTATATCTTTACAAAAAATTAAAAAACTATGGCATTGAAAGAAATTGAACGCAAATTCTTAGTCAAAAACACCGATTTCATAGCACAAGCACACAGAAGCACCCCTATTGTGCAGGCCTTTCTTAATACTGACCCTTCAAGAACGGTACGTGTACGCCTTAAAGGGGAAAAAGGCTACCTCACTGTCAAAGGAAAGAGTGAAGAGAATGGTGCTAGCCGATTCGAATGGGAGAAAGAAATTACCCCTTCCGATGTACATGCCCTATTGCCTTTATGCGAGCCCTCCCCTATTGAGAAAACTCGCTATGAGGTATGGGTAGGTGATTCACTATATGAAGTAGACATATTTCATGGTGAAAATGAGGGACTTATCATCGCTGAAATAGAACTTACCAATGTGGCACAGGCTTTTGAAAAACCTGATTGGTTGGGAACTGAAGTTACCTCTGAACCTCGCTACTACAATAGTGCTCTAAGCCAACTCCCTTATAAACATTGGATCGCATAAACCAATACTGACAATTTGACATATTTGCCTAAATGGCACACTTTATGCTTAGAGAAAAATAGATTTACAAAAATAAATGAATATGAGTGTAAAATTAAAACCGTTAGCTGATAGAGTGCTTGTAGAACCAGCACCAGCAGAAACTACTACCGCTTCTGGTATTATTATTCCTGATACTGCTCAAGAAAAACCTCAAAAAGGAAAAATCGTAGCTGTAGGAGCAGGAACCAAAGAAAATCCTATTACTGTAAAAGTAGGTGATACTGTTCTTTATGGAAAATATGCAGGTACAGAACTAAAATTGGAAGGTAAGACTTACCTCATCATGAGAGAGAACGATTTGTTAGGTATCTTGGGATAATCTAAATATAACAAATTATGTTCTACACTTTACAACTAAATGCAAAGTTACAACCTTTTGACAGACATGATCTAGAGGACATTATAGATGAGTTTCTCTCCAAAGAAGATCTAGGAGAAACCTCAGGTGGTGGTACTCTCATGTCCAAAGAGGGAGAAATAGAGTACTGCGATATAGAAATCTCTCTTAATGATACTGCTAATGCAGTGGAGAAATTACTACAAAAGTTGGAAGATATTGGTATTCCAAAAGGCTCTAAGCTATATAATGAGAATTTCTCCCAAGAGATAGGCTCTTTAGAAGGTTTAGGACTTTATGTAAATGGTACTGATTTACCTAAAGAAGTATATGAGACTTCTGATATCAATGTAGTTTTTGACACTGTCTGTGAAATTTTAAAAGATGTTTTGGTACTAACTTCATATCATGAAGGCAGTAAAGATACAGCCTTATATTTCTATATAAAAGGAAATTTTGCAGAAGCCAAAGAACAAATCAAGGATTTTATAACTACCTATCCCTTATGTGAAAAGTGTAGAATTGTTCAAATCGCTTAAATAATTAAACTTAATAATTAAAAAAATAAAAAAATGGCAAAAGATATAAAATTTGATATTGATGCACGTGACGGTCTCAAAAGAGGGGTAGATGCCCTTGCTAACGCCGTAAAAGTAACTCTCGGTCCTAAGGGACGTAATGTAATTATCAGCAAATCATTCGGTGCTCCTACTGTTACCAAAGATGGAGTTACAGTAGCTAAAGAGGTAGAACTTGCTGATGCTCTTGAAAATATGGGAGCTCAAATGGTAAAAGAAGTAGCCTCCAAAACCAACGATCTTGCTGGTGATGGTACTACTACCGCTACCGTACTAGCACAAGCTATTGTACGTGAAGGTCTTAAGAACGTAGCTGCAGGTGCTAACCCTATGGACTTAAAACGTGGTATCGACAAAGCGGTGAAATCTATCGTAAATGAATTGGCTAAACAAAGCCAAAAAGTAGGTGACTCTATCGATAAAATCCGCCAAGTAGCTGCTATCTCTGCTAATAATGATGAGGCAGTAGGGGAACTCATTGCCGATGCTTTCTCTAAAGTAGGTAAAGAAGGTGTTATCACTGTGGAAGAAGCTAAAGGTACTGATACTTATGTAGATATCGTAGAAGGTATGCAGTTTGACCGTGGTTATCTTTCTCCTTACTTTGTAACCAATTCTGAGAAAATGACTGCCGAGTTGGATAATCCTTTCATCCTCCTATATGACAAAAAGATTTCTACCATGAAGGATTTGCTTCCTGTATTGGAACCTGTAGCACAATCTGGCAAATCACTTCTTATCATCGCTGAGGATATTGATGGAGAGGCTTTGGCTACCTTGGTAGTTAATAAGTTGCGTGGTGCCCTACGTATTGCAGCGGTAAAAGCTCCTGGTTTCGGAGATCGTCGCAAAGCAATGCTTGAGGATATCGCTATCCTAACAGGAGGTACTGTTATAGCAGAAGAAAGAGGCTTCACCCTTGAAAACGCTACTATTGACATGCTTGGTCGCGCTGAACGTGTAGCTATTGACAAGGATAATACTACTATTGTAAATGGAGCTGGTAAGAGCGAAGACATCCAAGCACGTGTAGGACAAATCAAAGCTCAGATTGAAGTAACTACTTCTGACTACGACAAAGAAAAACTCCAAGAACGCTTAGCCAAATTGGCAGGTGGAGTAGCTGTTCTCTATGTAGGTGCTCCTTCTGAAGTAGAAATGAAAGAAAAGAAAGACCGTGTAGATGACGCCCTTCACGCAACTCGTGCAGCTGTAGAAGAAGGTATCGTTGCTGGTGGTGGAGTTGCTCTATTACGCGCTCGAAATGTATTGGCTAAGATCAAACCTGCCAATTCCGATGAAACTACCGGTATCCAGATCGTATTCAAAGCTGTAGAAGCTCCTCTACGTACCATCGTTGAAAATGCAGGTGGTGAAGGTTCCGTTGTGATCGCCAAAGTACTGGATGGTAGAAACTCAACAGGATACAATGCCAAAACAGAACAATATGTAGATATGTTCCGTGCAGGTATTATTGACCCTAAGAAAGTAACCCGTGTAGCTTTGGAAAATGCTGCTTCTGTTGCAGGTATGATCCTCACTACCGAATGTGCCTTAGTGGATATCAAAGAAGATACCCCTGCTATGCCTCCTATGGGCGGAGGAATGCCTGGAATGATGTAATATATCATAAATATTCTAAAAAACCCGCCGATTATTGGCGGGTTTTTTCTTTTATTTTTAACAAATTATTCACACTAATAAAGCTGGAGATTCGAAAAAATGTACTATTTTTGTTCTTGAAACATATCTTTTATAACATTAATAATCAATACTTTAACCTATAATATTCATTATCAACCATCTAAAAACCTTTTCCTATGTATTTGATTTTTGATACCGAAACCACAGGGCTTCCTCGCAACTACAATGCCCCCCTCTCTGATAGTGAAAATTGGCCTCGTGCCGTACAGATTGCTTGGCAATTACACGATGCGCAAGGGATGCTTGTGGAGCATAAGGACTTTCTCATTACCCCCGATGACTTTACCATCCCTTACGATGCAGAACGTATCCATGGTATATCCACAGAGCTAGCCACAGAGCAAGGGGTAAGTATCCATCATGTATTTGAAGAATTTGAGAAAGCTCTAAGCAAAACTCAATATATAGTAGGCCAAAATATTGGCTTTGATATCAATATCATGGGGGCTGAGTTCTACCGTTATGGGGTAACTACCCGTTTGGGAGAACTTCCTGTTTTGGACACCTGTACCGAAATCACCGCTGAACTCTGTAAAATAGAAGGAGGTAAAGGAGGCAAGTTCAAGTACCCAAGCCTTACAGAACTCCATCAGTTTTTATTTGGGGCTCCCTTTGCCGAAGCTCACAATGCAACAGCCGATGTGGAGGCGACCGCTCGCTGTTTCTTTGAACTTATCCGCAGGGGGGAAGGTTTCTCCTTTGAGCAACTCTCCCAAGAGTCCATGGCTCTTATCCAAGAGAAGTATACCACTCCTGTAGCACTTTGGGGATTACAACATATCAACCTTAAAGCTGCATCCGAAAAACTTAAAAGCAAAAAAGAAGATACTGCTCTCTCCTCTGCCCAGTTGGCTGAAAACCTAGCCTTACTGGAGTCAGCTCCTTTTGCTCACCTACACAACCATACCCAATTCTCCGTATTACAATCTACTGCTTCCATTGCCGACTTAGTCAAAGCCACTGGCGAAGGACAGATGCCCGCTGTTGCCCTAACCGACCATGGTAATATGATGGGGGCTTTCCAGTTTATAAAAGAAGTCTCTAAATATAACAAAGAAGCCAAAGCTAAAAATGCCAAAGCACAAGAAAATGGGGAACCCGCTCCCCTACCCATTATCAAACCTATTATAGGTTGTGAATTTTACATCTGTGAAAATCATTTGGATAGAAGCAAAAAGGACAACGGTTATCAAGTCGTATTTTTAGCCAAAGACAAAGAGGGCTATCAAAACCTTATCAAAATGGCTTCTATTGCCTATACTAAGGGATTTTACTATGTACCTCGTATAGATAAGAAGATAGTAGAACAATATAAGAAAAATATCATTGTACTTTCAGGGAACCTATATGGTGAAATCCCTTCCAAAATTCTTAATCAGGGAGAAAAACAAGCTGAAGAAGCCCTATTGTGGTGGAAAGAACAGTTCCAAGAGGATTTTTATATAGAAATTATAAGGCATGGCCAAGAAGACGAGAACCGTGCTAATGCCGTACTGATTCAGTTGACTCAAAAGCATGGAATGAAATTGGTAGCTACCAATAACACTTATTATATCAGTCCAAAAGATGCCAATGCTCATGATATTTTGCTCTGTGTAAAGGATGGAGAGAAACAGGCTACTCCTATAGGTCATGGACGAGGATTTCGCTATGGACTTGCCAATGAGGAGTATTATTTCAAATCTTCCGAGCAGATGAAGGAATTGTTCAAGGATATCCCCCAAGCCATTCTCTCTATTGAGGAGATTATAAACAAAATAGAACCCTATGAGCTAGCACGCAATATCCTCCTTCCTAAGTTTGACATACCCAAGGAGTTCCAAGTGGAAGACGATCCTACTGGAAAAAAGGGAGAGAACAAATACCTTCGCCACCTCACTTACTTAGGAGCAGAGAAGCGCTATAAGGAACTCACCGAGGAAATACGCGATCGCATTGATTTTGAGCTTTCTATCATAGAAAAAACAGGCTACCCTGGCTACTTCCTCATTGTGGAGGACTTCATT
>NZ_CALHGG010000109.1 GCF_938029845.1 uncultured Capnocytophaga sp. | reverse complement strand
CTCAATGTTACAAGTCAAGATTTTGTAACTATTGAGGGTAAAGCTATGGCTACTGAGGAAGACAAACAGGCCAATGTGAATATAATGCCTTTTGGTCAGTGCAAGCTAAAACCTACCACAAGTGGTTATCTGCCTTGTATGCCTGCTCCTACAAAATGGGAACAAACAGCTGAGAAAGATACTATCAACGATTTAAAAATCCTCACCGAGAAAAGCACTTGTCAATGTGCTGTAGGAGGTAAAATATCTGTTACCCATAAAGGACATAACGAACAACACGAAATAGAATAAAAAATTGTACTTTTGTAATTTTTTTGTATATTTGCAACGTTGAAGAACTATCAAAATGGAATACCTAACAGGAGTTATAAATGAGATAAATCACTTACCTTATGATATAAGGGCAGAAGTGCTATTAAACCATTTGTTAGACAAAGGGATCATCTCTGACAATGAGTATATAGTAAAACACCAAGGACAGTTTGTACGGGGTTATCGCGCCGATGTACTAAGTGCAAAACTTACTGATTTTAATTACGATCCTACCCAATTGATAGAGGTAAGCCTTTCTCGTGATAGTTTGTACGATATACTCCCCGAAGGTGTCGCTCACCATGCTAAGAATGAAACTCAAGGCAAGGGTGTGGAAACAATGCTCAAAGATTACAGAGAAAGGAAACAAGAAGAAAAAGCTGCTCGTACCTTTTTTAGTCCTTTTGAGAATGAGATTTTTAAGTTAGGGGTAGAAATAGAATCCTTTGAACAAGATAACTTTAAAGAACTCAATGCTAATGAGATTTCTACATTATTCTATGAACTTTGGGGTATTTCAAAAGATTTCCCTACCCTCTTAGTCTCTAAGTTTATACGATTATTGCCTTATAGCTACAAAATAGTAGGTAATATATCCCTTACAGTACAAATACTTTCAAAACTTTTAGGAGAAGAAGTACAACTTAAAGAAAGAGAGTTTGCTACTTATTCTAATGAATCACAAGGTTTTTGCTTGGGAGAAGACATTTACTTAGGAGTGGATATGATCACAGGTACAGCCTATGAAGATTATACCAAACACCTGACCCTTGAGATAGGTCCTTTAAAGCATTCTGCTTTTACTGATTATATACTTGGGGGCAATAAAGAGAAATTTGTAACAATGTTCTGTGAGCACTTTTTCCCTTTGGAAGTAGAAATCCAGTTAAGTGTATTGCTCTCAGAAGAAGAAAGTCAATTTGAATTAAAAGAAAATAATGACCCTATCTTAGGTTATAACACTTGTATATGAAAAAGTTAAAGAATTATTTCATCAACTTGTTCGACCCGCAACTGTTGGTACTACTGCTATTTTTAGTGGCTATGTGTATAGCCATTACTATTATTTTCTCAAAGAAAGTCCCTGAGTTCAAAAAGTATAAAACCAATATCTATATCTATCTGTTCTTAACAGTATTGGTATATACAGTCATTGCCTTTTTAGGATATAGCCGCCTCTTTGAAGGGAAAACCCTAAGTGAATTTATTTTCTATCAAATCTGTACCTTGACCCTTGGTGTCTTCCACTGCTATTTCTATCGCTTGTTTTTCAACAAATTCAAACTGGAGGACGATGTGTTCAAAGAATTATTTTTTGCCTTATTAGTCGTGCTATATGCCTCAGTACCTTTCTTGTTAATTTATACTTTCTTAAATGGAATGTACTATTTGCCTTTGATGATGGGCAATTTCATAGTCTTTTTCATCCCTACTTTAGTGAATGCGAGCTTCAATCGTTCTCTAAAGATACCACCTAAAATCTACACCACTTGGCAATTTCCTGAAAACTACAAAGAGTTAGTAGGTGTAAATGATGATGAGATGCGTGATTTGGTAGTATTCACACTTATGATAAAAAAGGAAGAAAATGATAAAGACTACACTTTATATCGTGCCAAAGGACCTACCCGAATAGATTTTGGGCGCTTGTTCTACAATTTTGTAGAAGATTACAACGAACGTTTTGCTGATGCTCCTATTGAGATACAAAATGAAGATGGCTTTTATAATTGGGTATTTTTTAAACAACCTAAATGGTATGAACCTACTAAATATATAGACCCTAAGTTTACCCTATATATGAATGGAATAGAAGAGAATAGCTACATTATTTGTATGAGAACACTTGTTTCTGAGACTGCAATGAATAATAATGAACAAGAAACAGATTTCGAATACAGCAAAGAAAAAGATAACGAACGAGTAAAAACATATTAAACCATGACAGAAAAACTCACCCATTTGCCAGTAAACTTTATTGATGGAATGAAAATCAATAAAAGGTATTTTATAGATATTCAAAACTTTGTCATTGATTCGGTACGCGATGCCATAGGGGTACACACCTCAATGCTTACCTATGGATTGTTACCCGTCAATGACCCAGTGAGAATGAACCTGTCAGTAGACAACCATAAAAACCTCCGACTCCGTATAGAAGAATGCCACGCGATTACCCCTAATGGCTCTCGAATAGACATCAGTTCTAACACGGAACAGAGTACGCTCTCTTTTTCATATCCCGAAATTATCAAAGAGATAAAAGAAGATGAGGTTGCGCTACTGGCTTGTATTTCTGTCAATCCATTCAAGCGTGTCCCTTGTGGAGACCCTGACCCTGAGGAGAATCCACCACGCGACCCTTATACCGAGCCTGAATACTACCTTTCTTTAGTGAAGGAAGAGGATCTTAGAAAAGATATGGGTGTAGGAGGGCATTATCTCATTGTAGGAAAAATATGGGTAAGCGGAGGCAATACCAATCTTGATAGTTCTTATATTCCACCTTGTGTACTGGTAGCTTCTCATCAAAAACTACAGCAGTTATACAACGAAATCGACCGTTTCTATGGTCAGATGGAAATTTATGCTATCCAAATCGCTCAAAAAATACATACTAAAAACCAGACCAATAAATTAGCTACGATCATAGAGCAAATGACCGATAGAATACTCTACTACTTAGCTACTGAAATCAATCATTTTCGCTGGCTTACACTCTATAGTACCCCTGCCGAAATGTTAGTGTCAGTAGTAGGATTTGCAAGAGTGCTTAAGAACTTTATCGATGCTCGTTCAGGAGTAGGAAAAGAGGAATTACTCAATTATTTTGCCGATTGGTGTAATGTAAGTCAAGGAGAGTTTGAAACTGTCTTCTCTGAGGTAATCAATACGGAATATAACCACAATCAAATAGGAGACTCTGTGGTGAAAGTAGAACGTTTTATGAAAACCTTAGAAGATTTATTCGCTATTCTAAACCGCTTAGACTTTATAGGTAAGAGGCGTGATGGCAGCATTTTCGTATCTGAAATTACAAATGAAAAAAGCTCTCTACAGCCTGAGAGAAGCAAAACTTTCTTAGCCGATTAATAGAAATTAACAACAAAAGTATCAACCTATATGGAAATATTAAATCAGAAAGAACGTACAAAAGCATTAGGCTTTTTCGTGTTGTTTTTCACTCTTGCAGTACTTGTTATAATTTTGGCTCTTATAGTCAATATCTATTTCCCTTTCAAGGAAAACAATTTGCTCAAGCAAGAAAATGCTCGTATACAACGAGAAATGAAATTTCAAGATAGCTTTTCTTTTCAGTTAGAAAAAGTAAAAGTGGCTGTAGATTCTATAGGAACACCTAAAGGTGGCTATAAAAACGATTTTTTCAACGAAAAATTAGCCCTTTCTATCCTTGCCGATATGTACAAGCAGATACCTAAAGACTCTCTTAGAAATAAAAATATGTACAATAATACTATCTTGGTATACAAAGAGCTCATTGATGCTAAGAAACAAATAAAACAACTTACCATCAATCAAAAAACCTTAGATAGTCTTAGTACTATCAACAAAACCTTAAAAGAGGAATATGATAAGATGAAAGTAGATTTAGAAGTTTGCAAACAATTGTACCAACAGGAATAAAGTAGCTATTAAAAGATATATTGGATATGCTAAAAAAATGTTTACTTTCCTTCTTAGGCTTTATATGCTTCTCATCTATTGTTTTTTCTCA
>NZ_CALHGG010000108.1 GCF_938029845.1 uncultured Capnocytophaga sp. | reverse complement strand
ATGAAATAATTGGCTGCAAAAAAGCCTATACCTAAGAGGATAAAGACAATTCCTTTGATAATAAAAGGGTAGGAACTATCAAAAAATCGTATAGCAATCTCAACAGAGATGACCGAAAGGCCATAATTGACCACTAAACTACGTTCGCTCTTAAATCCTTTCCAAATATAGTAAGCACCAAAGGCTAAAATAACTAAATCATATAGGTAAAGGCGCACTAAATAGATAGAAAATATATACAACAGAGGAAAAACTAATACAAGATCCAGTGTTTTTTCCTTTTTATCTATATAATAATACTTTGCAATAAGTAAAAAATAGAAAAGTACTATAGCAATGGTCGTATATAGGGTGTAATTATTAAAAGAAGGAAAATCTTCTATAAAGAAACAAATAGGAATACACAGAAGGGCAGCTACCTTATAGGCATTGTAATAAATACTTGTCTGTAGATACTTTCCTATCATGATATAAATAGCAGCGAGCAAGACAAACCAAAGGATAGTGCTATCATCTCTTAGATTTGCAGAGAGAATGGACAAGGCTATTCCGGTAAAGACTACGGTAAGCCAATGAAAGGCATAAGTAATCGCACTATTTGCCTGATGCCTTATATGCCAAATATAAAAAGGTAAGATAAGTGCAAAAGCCGCCAAGGAAGTATAATAAGTAGTCCATTCTTCTCTATCCCCTAAAACACAAAGTGTGCCTATACCTATATAATAGAGCACAGCGGTTGCTCGTGAGCGCATAAGGTAGAGGGTAGGCAGGGCTAAGATAAGCCAGAGAGAGAGAAAACTGGTGAAGGAACTATCAGGTAAGTTATATACCTGATGTACCATAGCAATTGCTGCCCCTATGGACAAGGCGGTGAAGGCAGCGGCGGCTTCCCCCCACCAAGAGGTAAGTCCCTTTTTGAAAAGCAGGTAGCCACAAGCAGTCTGCCCTGCCAATAAGGGAAGGAAGGAGAAAAAGGTCTTTATCCAGCGAGGAAGCTCGTCCCAGTTATGCGCCAAAAGGACAATAACTCCCAAAGCAATAAGAATCGCCCCCAGTGCTCCAAAGACAGTCAGAAGCCTATGGGAGGAGTTACTCTGGGTACGCTGCTCGGCATAGTGGCGGATACGCTCGGCCACTTCGGGGGAGATGACCTCGGCGGCGGTGAGTTCGTCCAATTCTTTTAGGATTTTCATATTATTAGGTTTTTAATAAGGTGATAAACTTGTCTATATACAGTTGTTTTTCCTTGGATTTGTATTGCTCTATATAGCGTGGGTGCTCCAGAACGACCATTTTTTTGAACAGAGAAGCCTCTTTGTTAAGCTTTTCCAAGAAAGTAGCGTTTTTCTTACCTAAGATATACACCTCATTGGTGTCTAGGCCTAGGGCAATATGTTTTTTGAGTGTCTCTATCATATAGGCACGGGTCATGGCAAAAAGCTCTGGATCATCATAGTAGTTGGCATTGAGCCAGTTTCCTTGTGCATTCTTACGAACAATAGCCAAGGGGAAGGGAGAGTTGATATAGTAATCCTTGTAAAAAGCTTCTACACCACCATATTGGGTAATCATATCATAGACGAATACCGAAGAGACCTCATGGGTACGAGCCGAAATCATGGGAATCCCACAATCATTTTCCAAGTGCTTGGTGTCAGTAAAAGGTACTCCTGTAACCCCTGCTCCGTGTCGGCTAGGATTGATACCAATGATGAATTTGCGAGAGGTCTCGTCATTGTAAAATCTATTATAAAAAGCCGTCATCACCTCTAATGTCTCGGGGTTGTCCAAGTAAGGGTTTAGCACGGCAAAGCCTTCAGGAAGACTTCCAGTATATTGTAAGCCCTTGTTGAAGGCAATGATACGCTGCCCTATGGTAAGGGCAGCGGTAGAGGAAAGCTGTGTCATGGGTTATAAAAGTCCTTTTTGGGTAAGGTGTTCGATACTCTCTTCTACTACCTCATAGACCCTATCAAGTTGTTTGTCAGTGATGATATAGGGAGGTAATATATATATGGTATGATATACAGGACGTAGTATCACCCCATGAGCGATATAAAATCGATAGAGTTCATTACGAATAGCCCCGTAATATTCTCCTGTATCAGGTACTTTCAAGTCCAAAGCCATAATCACTCCTAGGGTACGGGTACGGGCAACCTTGGGGTGTTTGTCCATCTTAGCAGCAAAGGCAACATGCCTATTGTGGATACGCTTGAGGTTGGCTTGCATTTCTTCCTCGGCAAGTATCTTAAGGCTCTCCAAGGCAATAGCGCAACCAGTAGGATTGGCCATAAAGGTATGTCCGTGGAAGAGTGCTTTACTTATGTCATCACTATAAAAAGCATCATAAATAGCCTTGGTAGTGGTTGTTACTGAAAGGGGGATAGTACCTCCCGTGAGTGCTTTGGAAAGACAAATCATATCAGGCATCTGCTTGAGATAATCACAAGCAAAGGTTTTGCCCGTCTTTCCGAAGCCTGTCATCACCTCATCGGCAATGGTAAGTACTTGGTGCTCACGGCATATTTGGATCAGTTCGTCCAAGACTTCTGGAGCGTACATACGCATACCCGCCGCACCGAGGACTAAGGGTTCAAAGATAAAGGCAGCACACTTCTCTTGGACAATTACCTCCAAGAGACGCTGCTTGCAAGCCTCCTCCTGTCCCTTTTCAGGGATAGGGATACGTACCACCTTGAGCAATTGATCCTGAAAAGCGGTAGTATAGAGTGAAATACCAGATACGGCCATAGCCGCAAAAGTGTCCCCATGGAAGGCCTCCTCAAAGGCGATGAAGGTAGTGCGCTTCTCTCCACGGTTATAGTAATATTGTAAGGCGATTTTTACAGCCACCTCCACTGCGGTAGAGCCATTGTCCGAGAAGAACACTTTGCTTTGGTTCTTAGGCAGGATCTTAAGAAGCGCCTCAGCCAAGTCACAAGCAGGCTGGTGGGTAAAGCCCCCGAAAAGCACATGCTCTAGAGAGGTAAGTTGCTCGTAAGCTTTCTTTGCCAAGCGTTCGTTGCTATGACCGTAAGGGTTTACCCACCAAGAGGCGATGGCATCAATATACGTATTGCCGTTTTCGTCCCAAAGGAGGGCATCTTTCCCCTTTACAATAGCGATAGGGGTATCGCTCGTTTTGTGTTGGGTATAGGCGTGCCAGAGGTATTGCTGGTCTTTTTCAGAAAGTGTCATCTTTTTTCCTGCAAAAGTACGAATTAATTTGCTAATTTGCTAATGAGCACATGACCTAATTTGCTAATGAGATTAAAAAAATAGCTATTGAGATTAAATCCATATAAGAGTATTCTTCCTATCTTTGTCATGTAATTCAAAGCCAATATACATGATACGCAATCTTAGCTATATAATCCATCTTAATCCTCGTGGGGTATGGCGCAGTGTGCTATGGGAGCTTGTCCATAGTGGGTTTATCACAACACCATCGGGCATACTACTGTTGGTGGTATGGGAGTTGTTCAAGGAGCAACCCAATACCTCTCTTATTTGGACAATGGTAGGGGTGATGTGTTTGTTGCTTCTTCTACAGTTTTTTGTGGCCTCCCGCAGTCTTGTCTCGTCCAACCTATTGGCCTATGACCTTTCTAAGGATATACGTATTAAATTAGGTAATCATCTGCAAAGGCTCTCTTTAGGTTTTTTCAAAAAGCGTGACCCAGGGGAGATAGGCTCAGTAATTATGCAAGATGTAGCCAGCTTTGAGCATATTTTCAGTCATAGCTTTGGTCATATCACTGCGGCACTCTTCGGGACACTGATGCTCTCAGGTTTTTTGTTCTACTGTGATTGGCGGCTGACGCTCTGCCTATGGATAGCACTCCTGCTGATTATACCTTTCCTAAAGCTCGGTACTTTCTTAGTTGATAAATGGGAGCTAAGCAAGGGACAGGTCAAAGCACGCAATGAGGTAGCAGCCAAGTTTTTGGAATATGTACAAGGTATTCGTCACCTGAAGTCCTATGGTCTTATAGGCGATCATAACCTCAGTTTGGACAAGGCCTATGCTGACCTTCGCCAAAAGAGTATTCGGTTGGAGGCTGTCCCAGGCCCTACCGTTACTATGGCTTATATTATCCTTGAGATAGGCTTTATTCTTATGCTCGCTTTGGGCTTATATTACCTTATCCACCAAGAAATTACGATACCTGTACTGATGGTCTTTCTCATCTTGGGCTATAACCTTTATAATCCTGTCAAAGTGGTGCTGGTGGATTACCTCATGCTCCGCTATATGAATGAGAGCCTCACAAGGGTAATAGAGGTACTTGAGGAGCCTACCATGGATACTGCTGAAAATGAGTTTCCTACTCACTTTGATATCGCCTTCCACAAGGTAGATTTTGCCTACCTACCAGACAAACTCACCCTTAGTGGCCTTAATTTTACCATACCAGAGCATAGTATGGTTGCCCTTGTAGGGCATTCGGGTTCGGGGAAGACTACCATAGCCTCGCTTATAGCCCGTTTTTGGAATGTAACTAAGGGGTGTATCACCATAGGAGGGGTGGATATACGCCATATCCCACCTGATCGCTTCTATGGACTGATCAGCGAGGTATTTCAGGAGGTCTATCTCTTTGATGATACCATATATAATAATATCAAGATAGGTAATCCTCAAGCCACTGAAGCTCAAATCATAGCGGCTGCTAAGCGGGCTCAGGTGCTTTCCTTTGCTCAAGAACTGCCCCAAGGTATGCACACCCCAGTAGGGGAGGGGGGTAACCGACTCTCGGGCGGGGAAAAGCAGCGTATCAGTATCGCTCGTGCTTTGCTTAAGGATGCTCCGATCATTCTGCTTGACGAGGCTACTGCCAGCCTTGACCCTGAGAACGAAATCTATATACAACAAGCTATTGAAGAACTGGTAAAGGATAAAACAGTGGTGGTCATCGCTCATAAGCTCTCTACCATTAAGCATGCTGATAAGATACTTGTTTTGGAGAATGGAAAACTTGCCCAAGCAGGCACTCATGATGAACTCTTGGCTCAAAAAGGACTCTACGAGCGTCTTTGGACACTCCAACAAACTTCTAATGGATGGAAACTAATTAGCAAATGAGCCAATTAGACAATTGGTAAATTAATACATTGATATTTATGAAAAGACTACTTCAAATAGCAGGTCAACGTAAGGGCTTACTTTTTACCTCCTGTATCTTAGCCGTATTACATAGTGTGCTGAGCTTGGTACCTTATGCCTTGGTATTCTACATTATCAAAGAGCTTACCAAGCGGGTACCCGATTTTTCGCTCACTTACTCCTATGTAAGTTATGCTATAGGGGCGATTCTTATCAGCATGTTGGCTTTTTTCCTTTCAGGTGTTCTCTCGCATATAGCTGCCTTCAATATCCTCTATGGGCTACGCAAAACCCTCACTAATAAGGTGGGTGCACTGCCAATGGGCTACCTTTCGCATCGCAATTCGGGGGCTTTCAAAAAGATTATCTCCGATGATGTGGAGCGAATAGAGACTTTTGTGGCGCATCAAATTCCTGATTTTGTCAAAGCGGCAGCCCTACCCTTGCTGACTATTAGTTATCTCTTTAAGGAGGATTGGCGCTTGGCACTTATCAGTTGCTTACCCCTTGTGGTATTGGCACTTATCATGCCACTGATGTTGGGTAAGAAAAACCAACATCTTACTGAGAAATACCATCACTCCCTTGAGGAACTCAGCTCTGGTATAGTGGAGTATGTACGGGCAATGCCAGTGATGAAAATCTTCCAACAATCGGCCGAGACCTTTGAAAAATATGGTAAAAAGGTATATATTTTCCACCGCTTTGTAAGCGATTGGATACGACATAGTTCAGCTCCCTTTGCTATCTTTATGAGCTTTGCTAGCAATGCCATGTTACCTGTTTTGGCACTGGGGTTGTACCTATATTTTAGGCAAGGAGTAAGCCTACCGACATTACTCTTATTCCTTATCTTAGGGACAGGCTATATGAGGCCTCTCTTTGTGATGAGCAATATGGTTATGCAACTACAACTGATAGAACAAGGGGTACAGCAGATAGATGCCATTCTTACCCAGCCGATACTCCCTGAAGGGAAAACAAGTGAAGCGCCACAGAATCATGATATTTGCTTTGATCAAGTTTCTTTTGCCTATGAGGCAGACCGCTATGTACTTGAAGATATTAGCTTCACCGCTAAGGAAGGTACCATTACCGCTTTGGTAGGCCCATCGGGGGCGGGGAAAAGCACTGTAGGGCAGTTGCTCTCCCGCTTTTGGGACGTAACGAAGGGGCGTATCACCATCGGAGGGATAGATATATGTGAGTTTCCTACCGAAGTGCTTATGCGGCAAGTATCGTTTGTCTTCCAAGATAGCTTTATGTTCCAACAAACAATGTATGAGAACATTCGTATGGGAATGGATAAGACCCAAGACGAGGTGATAGCAGCTGCCAAAGCGGCTCAGTTACACGACTTTATTATGAGCCTACCCCAAGGATATGAGACTCGTTTTGGACAAAGTGGCGTACACCTTAGCGGAGGCGAACAACAGCGCTTCCAGCTGGCACGAGCTATCCTCAAGGATGCTCCTATATTGGTCTTGGACGAAGCCACTGCCTTTGCTGACCCAGAGAACGAACACAAGATACAAGAGGCTTTTGCTCAGCTTATTAGGGGAAAGACCGTACTTGTGATTGCCCATCGCCTTTCTACTATTACTACAGCCGACCAGATTATTGTCTTTGAAAAAGGACATATCAACGCCGTAGGTACTCATAATGAGCTATTAGAGCATAGTCCGCTCTACAAGCGTATGTGGGACGCTCATAACCGCGCTAAAGAATGGAAGCTAATGAGCTAAATAACCTAATTGGTAAATTGACAAATTGGCAAATTGGTTTATATTTTTTTGGTAATCTTGTGAAGATATCGTACCTTTGTCCCGATGAGTGAAAAATGAAAAATGAAGCGTGAAAAGCTCACCATTCACTGATATTGCTAAAAAGATAATCCAAATGAAATACAAGAGAATCCTCCTCAAGCTAAGTGGAGAAGCCCTTATGGGAGA
>NZ_CALHGG010000107.1 GCF_938029845.1 uncultured Capnocytophaga sp. | reverse complement strand
TCTTTTTCAACGAATTTATTCCCCCTCTCGGAGGGGGTAAGGGGGAGGTTTATTTTGCAATATATTGATTATCAATTAATTACAAATCTAATTATAACCTAAAAATGACCTGCGAAACTTAATTTTGTAATTAACGCACTGGTAAGTTTGTATCTTATACTACTTGTGGGCTATAGAAGAAAATGGCTGTGATAGCAAAAAAATGGTTTTATTGGCAAATGATCTCATCATAAAAATGCTTGATAATCCTTAGACCTTTTTGGTCAGTGGAATAACAATAAGTGTTGTTTTTGTCCTTGAAATAGCAGAAATAAATGGTCTTTTTAGTTTTCTTGTCCGTGTTCTCCATACAAGCGATAAAGGTAAGACTATCAAAGTCGGCTTGATGAGGAATTACTTCTGCTCCTATAAGCAGCTCACTAGGGGTAGCATAGCACACACCTAGGTCTTTCAGAGGCCCCGTTAGGGGAATCTCTTTTAGGATTTTGAGGGGTAGCCGTTTTTCTCGTTTTAGATAGGCAGCATCGCACCAATCGGTAAGCTCATAGACTACCAAGGTATCCCTAACCAAGGCCATTTGTACGACTCTTCTCTTGTCAAAATTGCGATGATAATTGCTGTATTTCTCTGGGGCAGTAAGGGCTTCGACCAAGCGTTTTTCTATCTGGATAGGGTGAAAACCCTCTGCATAGGCATAGTACTGCGCTCCATCATGGTATAAGTCCAAATGAACATCATAGAAATCCTTGTATTTGACAAGGTATAAATCTTTAGGATGCTTGATAGGGGAGAGGTCAAGGGGCGGTATCCAATTAAGATAATCACCTACTTGTTTGTAATACTTGCCTGATTTTTCAAACCAATCCAGTTTATCTATATAAGTGCTACTAAGGGGGACAAGTAACAGCTTTTCGTTCCACATAGCCTGTGGATCGCCCCATAACCATAAGCGCTCGTCTTTGAAGTCTATCAAGTATTTAGGGTAGCCACTTTCCTTCTGAGAGATGATAAGGGTGCCTTCGGTAAATTTTTTCTTTAGCCCTAAGCCTCTGATATCTTGGGTGATATCCTCCCATTCAAGGAGTTTTCCATTCCAATAGCGAACCGCATAGAAGGTGTCCTCATCATAGAGCATACTGTATTCTGAGGCGAGTTTGTGGAAGCGTACGTTCTTTACATTCAGTTCTTTGAGTTTTTCTGTGGTAAGGGTCTCTCGGTCATACCAATAAACAAATTGTTCATCTCTAAGCAAGCAGCCCTTGGGACTTTCTTCTATGATACTGGGGTGCTCAGGGAAGTCAGGCATAGGAGTTTTGACTACCTTTTGTTCATTGACCTCTACATGATACCACTTACCTTGGAGATTAAAACAATCCTTGCCAAAGTGTGCAGTAACCATAGTTGTAGGGAAAAGGGGTACCGTTGTAATCTTGTCGTCCCAACCCCAATAAACCTTGTAATAATACTGCTCATTGGCAATAAGGTTGCCAGCGGTATCGTGAGTTCCTATCATATGTGCCCCATGGCTACTAAAAGGCAGGAGTTGCTTTTTACATTTTGACAAACAGATTTTATCAGCATCATTATAGGTTTTCCGAATGATAAAAACCTTATCCCCCTCTATTTTAAGTGAATAGTCCTCATAGATGTATACCACATGCCTAAGGTCAAGAGGAACCTTAGCAAGACTACTTAGGGAACAAAGCAAAAATAAAAATAGGTGTATTTTTTTCATAGAAAAATTGTATTTTTGTCGTGAAATAATGATAGTTATGAAAAATATGTTTCACAAAATAGTAAAATACTTTCTTTATAGTATGCTAATGGTTCTCATTAGCAAATTCATTTTTTATATTCCCATATTTTATAGCCTGAATTCGGATAATTTTACCCAGATGATACAGTGCGAAAAAATAGATGTTATTTCTCTTGTCGTATTCTTTCTTTTACTTCTGCTATTTGAAAAGAAAAAGAAGGATAGTTATGGTTTTTATGCGCTGTTTTATGGTTGTTTCCATTTTATAGGAGCGATGATTTTTACAATATACCAATATGTAGAATTCTCATTATCGACAAGAGAAGAAGGTTTTGAATACCATTTTTGGGACGAATTTCTGTCTTACAAGGGGGAAATGCTAAACTTGTTTTTCAACAGATTTTTTGATGCGGGTATTATTTCTGTCTATATAGTTTCATCCTTTTTTATAGTAAAGAAATATGTAACCAAATAAATAGAGTTTCAAGCCCCATTATTCACTAAAAGATATCATGATGAAATACAATCTCTTGAAAAAATATATAAGTAGCTAATGCACAAATTAGCTAGTGGGCTAATTAGAGAGATCTTCATCTACAACCAAGATAAAATCGGCTTGGTTATAGTTTTCTTTAGCGAGTTTTTTAAGTGCGGCTTGGGAGGTAGTGCCGATGGTCAAGATGCGTAGGTCAGGGCGTTCTCGCTTGAGATACCACCCAATACCTTGGTAATAATCAGAGTGGTAACTCCCATTGAAATGTACAAAAAGGGCATTAGGTTTTAGGTGCATCCATATGGATTCAGCCATAGTGGCATCCTTAATCGCTTGTGCCATAGGGAGATTATCTGTACTATGTCCCGACATCTTTTTTATCTTCTCATATTGGGAGAGGGTGCCGTCATAGGGGAAAGGCAGGTGTACGATCCATTGTTTCTCACTAGAGGGAAGCGTGTCAAGGGCTTGAATTCCCTTCTTATACACAAGGTTAGCGTACTGGCGAGGAATATTGGTCGCTACAAAAGGTAGTTGGTGCGTCTTGGCAAAATCCACCAAGGGCTTATAATCCGTCTTGTGGTTGTTCCACAGGCGCGCTAAGGTGTCTAGTCCCTTTTGGTCAATAGCGCCTTGCAAGTAACGATCAAGGGCTTCTTGGTTATCTCGTTCCAGCATTTCCGCCCCTAGGATAAGGGTACGCTTGGGTTGTAGGTCTTTGAGGAGTTCAAGTTCTAGCCAATGGGCAATAGGGTTGTTGTGATACTCGCCAAAGAGTACTACATCTGCTTTTTCGCTCTTTCTAAGAAGCTTCTTGTAGGAAGTGCGTTTGCCGTTTTTATCAAAGAAAACATAGGCTTTCTTATCCTGAGCAAAACCTCCCACAGTTAGTAATAATCCCAAGTAAAACAAAACCATTCTCATAGGCTAGTTATTTAGTTGTTAGTTATTAGTGGTTAGTGGTTAGTTATTAGTTGTTAGTGGTTAGTCACTAGTCACTTAATCTGTCCCCATTGTTGTGCATGAGTAGGGGCCAATTTTAGGAGGATATTTTGTACCTCTTGCTTTTTCTCTAAGGGTTTTCCTTCCGATAGGATTTGGAAGAGTTCCTCCGTTTTAGCATCAAAGAAGAGCTTAGCCATAAAGCGGTTGATACGGCTATAGTTCAATTCGTTAAGCATCAAAAGGGCTTCCCCTATACCGTTTTTAGCCTTTTGGGTATCTTGGCTCATAAGGTCTAAGCCTTGGCGATGATAGGTATAGAGCACCTTGTGAATGGCTGAAAAATCATTGGAGAGCAGGTCGGTAATCATCTGCCAACGGTTGTTAGAACCATTCTGTAACCAAGCATTGTCTCCACTTCCTTGGGCATTGAGCACTACGGCCAAGGCTTTCTCAAAGTAGGGTTTGCCTCCATCAGGGGAGAAAGTATCAGCATCTACTCCTATGATAATCAGTGCGTAGTAGGCGATAAAGGAGGAAAGGTTGGAAGTAAAGTTGCTGGGATTGAAGTAAATAGGCTCATTTTCCAAATAGGAAAAAGTAACTCCTTTCTCTTGGTAGTTCAGCAGTGGTGTTTGGTAAGTACTCCCATATACAGGGCGGGAGGCTTGTATCTGTACATCAGTGGTGAGCATATTGTTCTCATAGGAGGAGACGGTAAAGACGAAAGAACAGTCTATACGCTCATGGTCTCTTGTCTTGAGGTCTGTCCATGCCTTGCGGTTGATGAACTCTTGTAAGGAACGTTGTAGCGTATTGAATACCCGTTGGTTGGTTTGGTTCACCCGTTGGGTATTGATGGTTACCTTGCAGGAGAGTTCCTGTGCCAAAGCACTAAGGCTAAGCAGTGAGAAAAGAATAAAGAGTTGTTTTTTCATAATGTTATCGTATGTGTAGGGGCAAATGGCCATTTGCCCTTTGATTTATAACAATTCGTCGTGAATAAGGGTCAGGATATCGGTAGCGATCTCCGTCTTGGTTTTCAGCGGTATAGGTACTACCTTGTCCTTACGGGTAATAAAAGTAACTTGGTTGGTATCCACCGAGAAACCTGCTCCCTTGTCATTGAGAGAGTTGAGCACTATGGCATCTAAGTGCTTGCGGGTGAGTTTCCCTTTGGCATTCTCCAATTCGTTTTCTGTTTCTAGGGCAAAGCCAATAAGCAGTTGCCTATCTTTCTGCGCTCCTAAGGAGGCTAAAATATCTTGGGTTTTTGTTAGCTCCAAAGAGAGTTGTTCTGTTTTCTTCTTAATCTTTTGGGGGGCTTGTGCCAGCGGCTTATAGTCAGCAACGGCAGCGGCTAGTATAGCGATATCGGTATGGGCAAATGCCTCTTGAGCAGTTTCATACATCTGTTCGGCGCTTATCACAGGGAGTACCTTTACACTACTTTCTATAGCATGAGGGGCAGTGGGACCAAGGATAAGGGTTACTTCAGCTCCCATAAGTGCAGCTATATTGGCAAGTGCTACCCCCATTTTCCCAGAAGAGAAATTACCTACAAATCGCACAGGGTCTATCATCTCATAGGTAGGGCCAGCAGTAATGAGTATCTTTTTGTCCTTGAAGAGGTTTTTCTGGGCAAAGAAGAAAGCAGCCAATTGGGCTACTATGCTCTCAGGCTCCGCCATACGTCCCTCACCTACCAAACCACTGGCTAATTCTCCAAATTCGCTGGGAATAAGATGGTTGTCAAAAGATTGTAAAAGAGTGATATTGTTCTTAGTGCTAGGGTGGGCATACATATCCAAATCCATAGCAGGGGCAAAGAAAACGGGACACTTAGCCGAGAGATAGGTCGCCAAAAGGAGGTTGTCACACAATCCATGGGACATCTTCGCCAAGGTGTTGGCCGTTGCAGGAGCAATGACAAAGGCATCTGCCCACTGGGCAAGTTCCACATGACTATGCCACTCATGTTCTTGAGATTGGAATACGGTATATACCTTGTTTTTGGAGAGTACCGAAAGGGTAAGTGGGGTTACAAATGCTTCGGCATCTTCAGTCATAATAACCTTAACGCTTGCCTGTTCTTTGACAAGCAAGC
>NZ_CALHGG010000106.1 GCF_938029845.1 uncultured Capnocytophaga sp. | reverse complement strand
GGACAATCAGTATCAGTGGTATCCTACTTTTGAAATTCCTAATGGGAAAATAGGGGATGTAGATTATCAGTATTGGAATGGAGAAGCAGATACCTTTTTCTTCACAGACTTTATAGCCTTAGAGGGACAAAAAGATGTTTTTGCTCCCCAAGAATTGTATCACAATATAAGAAAACTTCCTTTGTATAAGGAAATACGTTTTACTTATAAAGCTGAAGATGTCATAAAATATGGAGTGGGGCTTCAGTTTTATTGGGAAGATATTTTAAAAGCCTATAAAAAAGTGTTTGGAGAACATCCTGATGAAGTAAAAGCGCATTTGGATATTCGAATAAATCGCATCAATTCTTATCTTACAGTTCGTTTAGTGGGAGATAATGGGAAAGAGGCTTTTATAGAACCTAAATTAATTGACATAGGGGAAGCAGATCAAAAATATGCACCACCTTTTGATAACTAATAAGTAGATAGAAAAATGAAAACATACTTACCAAAAATAGGGATGCTATTTTCAGCCATATTCATAACCTCTTGTTCTATGTTCACCCCCAAAGACGAAAATATGAAATCAAAATCGCAAATGGAATGGAAATTTATAAACTTTTACGATATTGAATTAGGAAGTGATAAGGATAAAGATCAACTTCCTGACCCTATTGACAATTACAATTTCAAGCAAATCCTCCCCTATAATAAAGATATATTTTTCTTGTTAGGAGATAATAGTAATAGCATTGAGGGGATAGTGAATCCTAGTTCTGTTATCTACAGAAGTATGGATTCTGGTACTACTTTCACTAAAACATCTTTAGGGGAAGGGACTATAACGGAAGGGGGTTTTGTGAAAGAAACATTATATATCGTCCTACAAAATAAAGTATTTGAAAACAATAAACCTATTATAAATACTACTATCTATCAGTCTAAAGACTTTGGAGAAACTTGGGAAAAGATAGCTTTCTTTGAAAATACAGAGATAGATAAAATTTATTTCTATACTGAAAAAATAGGGATCGCTAGATTTTATGATAGAACAAATGAAACCTCGCAATACAAATACACTTCTGATGGAGGTATCTCTTGGCATACAGCAAAAGGATTAATAAAAACAGAATATGATCCCTTAGCTAATGGTTGGTTTAAGTCAGAAAATGAAATATACTATATGACTGATAACGGTTTTTTGAAATCTTTTAATTTAACAAAAGAAGACTCTTTTCAAGTAGTAAAAAAGATAGCAACTTCTACTGATATAGAAGGTTATTCCTACATTAATATTGATGAAAAAAGTAAAGAGCCTTTTGTAGTTTGTTACAAGAGAGGGGGTCAAGGAACAAAAGGTTTTCTATATTATT
Organism: uncultured Capnocytophaga sp.; assembly: GCF_938029845.1. Lineage (GTDB taxonomy): Bacteria > Bacteroidota > Bacteroidia > Flavobacteriales > Flavobacteriaceae > Capnocytophaga. Next base: position 21,731 of record NZ_CALHGG010000106.1, on the reverse strand, counting down.
TGAATACCGAAGAAAAGGTACCTTTCGAAAATGGTTGGGGAGTGGTCTATGGGAATATGATGTGTGAATATATGTATGACCCTGAAAATGTTTTTGTGTCCTATTATCGTTTTAGTTATGACAGGGGAAAAACTTGGACAGTTGAAGAACTTACAGATTTCTATTTGCCTGCTTTCCCTAAATTTGCTTATGCAGAAGATGGCTATATTTTTCTATTGGCAACATTATACAAAAAACGCATGGGAGTAATTGCTATCGGACACCCTAAATAAAAACCTATTCTTATGATAAAAACCATTCTATTCATCACACTTATACTCTTAGCTCTATGGCTTACCAGCTGTTGGGGGTATAAAGAAAAATCACTTACATAGGAGATTGTCTTTTCGGTTTTTAATCGTATATTTGCAGAGGAAAACAAACCGCCACTTATTATATACATCGTCTTCCTATCAAAATAAGGTATTGCGGACAACAAAAGGGGAAGATGACTCCAAAAAAATCATTTATTTATTTGGGAAGAAAGATAAGACAGAGCTGTGGCTCACTCTAAGGAGCGTTTGCAAGGCTGAGGATACCACCTTTCGCTCTTTGAAAGGCTCAATCAAGCTTTCCCGCTCTTTAGAGGTCTTCTCTTTCTTATTTTACGAATCATCAATTGTATCTATATGTTTTACAAAGAATTAGAAGTAGCGCCAGGTTGTGTGGGGCTACTGTTTAAGAAGAATGTTTTTCAAAAGGAACTACCTGCGGGCATCTATAAGTTCAGTCCGTGGGAGAAGGTGCATATCATATCCCTATCACAGAAGCTCAGAAGTGTAAGGGTCGTGAATCAGGAGGTACTCACGGCAGATAATATTGCTTTGCGCTTTTCGTTTTACTTGCTTTACAAATTAGACAACGCCAAGCTATTCACTGATAATTTTGGTGTAGAAGAGAGTAATTTTTCGGTAGCTGAACAACAAATAGCAGCGGCCGCACAAGTGCTGCTACGCCAGAAGATATCAGCCTTTACCAGTGAAAAGCTAAACGAATGCCGAAATGATATTACTGACTTCAAGGAAGCCGATTTTTGCAATGAAGTAGCGGCTTTGGGGCTTAAGATCATAAAAGCACAGCTAATAGATATCACCTTCCCCAAGAGCGTACAAGACCTCTTTTCTCGTGTCTTGGAGAGTAAAATACGTGCTACCTCCGAACTTGAAAATGCGCGTACCGCTGTGGCAACCGCCAGAGCACTCAAGAATGCTTCTGAATTGATGAAGGGCGATGAAAATATCAAGTTTTTCCAATACTTAGAGACAATCACCAAGATAGCCGATAAGGGCAAACATACCTTTGTCATAGGGGAAGTACCCCAGCATCTCAAATAACTCAATTGCAATATAGTAATTAATTTATGAGGAACTGATGAAGTGTAAGTTGCTAAAGGATTTTGGACTATTTTACATCATGGGCTTTCTGTTGTTGGTGTTGATTGTCTTTTTTATAGGCTTTTTTCTTTATGGAGAGGAGGAACTTACCGTAGCTCCTATACGTTATCCTATTATTTGGAGTATTTGTTATGCTTATCAGGAGATTTTTTACTTTGTACAAAGATATATGTCGTCTTTTTATATCAGTGCAGCTCTTTCTATAGCATTACTATCACTTCCTATAGGTGTTTTGTTGGCAATACCTATTAATTTTATTTTGAGTAAGATTAGTTTGGAGAAAAAATAAAACTATCTTGAGGTTAATCAAGATAGTTTTTTAAAAAGTGGTCTCACCAAGAATCGAACTTGGATCAAAAGTTTAGGAAACTTCTATTCTATCCGTTGAACTATGAGACCCCTTTATTATGAGGAGGCAAAGGTACAAAAAACAATCGTTAATTGTTAATTGTCAATTGTTAATTATCAATCATTGATTGTTAATTATTAAGAGTTGGTTTTTACTATTTAGCCAGCCCACTGTCTTCTGTCAACTAACAACTAATAACTAACAACTAACAACTGACCACTGACTTACTGCCCTTTACCCACTGCTCGGCGGATTTCGCCTATCCATAATACCACACTAGTTGCAGCGATGATGATTGCCCAATCTACCAATTTGAGTGGAGTAACGCTGAACATCTCACCCCCAAAAGAAGTGATAAAGATCTGTCCTAAGATAATGGCTACCGCAATCATCAAGAAACCTTGACTCTTGCCTATGTTATGGAAAGCACTTTTGCCAGTACGATAAGCCTTAGCATTGAACATATTCCAGAACTGCAATAGCACAAAAATAGAAAAGAACAACGAAAGTTCATAAGGCGACAGACTTCCCTTAGGTGCTCCAAAATGGAAGAAATGACTGAAGTAGTCCCCTAAAGAGAATTGTGCAAGGGTGGTAATGTCTTCATTTTTAAAGTATTGGATAAATCCAAAGAGCAAGAGTACAAAGAATCCACCTACCCCAAAAATTCCTTTTGCCATAGGGTGACTAATTATATTTGCCTTGCGTGGGCGAGGCTTGTCATACATTACACTATGGCTCGGAGGTAAGGAGGCCAATGCCAAGGCAGCGAAAGTATCCATGATAAGATTTACCCATAGCATTTGAGTGACGGTCAAGGGCGATTCTACCCCTAGGAAGGCCCCAATAAGCACGATGATACAAGCGGCTACATTGATTGTCATTTGGAAGAGGATAAAGCGCTGGATGTTTAGGTAGAGAGAACGCCCCCACATGACCGCTTTTCCGATACTACTGAAGGAGTTATCCAAGATGGTAATATCACTGGCTTCCTTGGCTACGGAGGTACCATCACCCATGGAAAGACCTACCTGAGCCGCCTTAAGCGCAGGGGCATCGTTGGTACCATCGCCTGTTACAGCTACGACTTCGTCCTTTTGTTGGAGCAGATTCACCAAACGAGCCTTATCGAGCGGACGCGCACGAGAAATGACCCTAAGGTCACCTACACGCTCCAAGAGGTCAGCATCGCTCATAGCGGCAAACTCAGCCCCAGTGATATGGTTGCAGTCGGTACAGCTCTCATCCCACAGACGTATCTGTCGGGCAATTTCCTTAGCAGTACCAGGGGTGTCACCTGTTACAATCTTTACCTGAATACCTGCTTGCATACATTCCTCAATAGCTGCAGGCACATCGGGACGCACAGGGTCAGAAATAGCAGTAATACCGATAAACTGTAACCCATTGACTACCAACTTACCATTTTCGGAGATAATAGCCTTAGGATCATCTATTTCTTTGTAGGCAAAGCCAATGGTACGCATCGCTTGGTTTTGGTATTGGAGTAGCTTCGCCTCAAAATCGGCTTGGGAGATAGTAGAGTTTAGTTTTCCATCTGTCTGACAGAAAGTCATCACAATCTCAGGGGCTCCTTTTACGTATAAGATATTCTTTTTCAAATTAGGCGAATAGATGAGGGTCGCCATATATTTGCGTTCGGTAGAGAAGGTAAGTTGTTGTAATACTTCACTTTCCTCTCGGATAGGCAGGTAGTTGGTACCCTTGCTATAGAGCCAGAGTAGCAGTGCCCCCTCGGTAGGGTTGCCTAACACACTAGGTTTGTCTTTGTCGGAGAAGTCAAGGTAAGCAGTGGAGTTGACCGCCATAGACTCTGCAATGAGTCGTCCGGCTAAGGAACTATCTGACAGCTGATTAAAGTATGTTTCGTAGATAGTCATTTGGTTTTGGGTAAGCGTACCCGTTTTGTCGGTACAAATGACTGTAGTAGCCCCCATGGTCTCACAAGCATGCATCTTGCGCACGAGGTTATTGGTAGCCATCATACTGCGCATACTATACGCCAAGCTTAGCGTAACACTCATAGGCAACCCTTCTGGAACGGCTACTACTACCACTGTAATGGCAATCATTACGGTATTAAGTAGGTATCCACCAAAGGAAACCCAATCAAGATTGTCTAAGTTTTGGGTAGGATCAGCAAAATAAACGATTAATCGCCCAACAATGACAAGGGCTGCAATCCCATAGCTTACTTTGGTAATTAGGTCGGCTAGGTTGTCTAACTGTTCGTTGAGAGGTGTTTTTACAGAATCATCTATCTGTACGCCCTCGAACACTTTGCCGTATTCAGTAGCATCACCCACTTTCTTTACCTCAAAGATACCATGTCCATCGGCCACCGAAGTACCTCGGCATACATAGTTGGTAGGGTAGGTAGCTTCTGACTCGAAGTCTTCAGGGAGAGTGCTCTTGTGTATGAGGGGTTCCCCTGTCAGGGTGGATTCGTTCAGGTGTAGAGATACCGCCTCTAGCAGTTCCCCATCAGCAGGCACTTCTTCTCCAGTTTCAATAATTACAATATCCCCTACGACAATATCCTTCTTTAGCACTTGGGTAATACGCTCATTGCGAATGACCTTGTAGTAAATATCGTCATTGACCTGATTGAGGATTTCAAATTGTTTGTTAGCTTTTTGCTCGAAGTAGAAAGCGACTCCAGTGGCCAAGAGGATCGCAAAGAGGATGCCTACAGGCTCCAAGAAAGCGTGGATTCCCGTATCATGTACCGTATATTCGTAGAAAGAAACGCCAAAAGAAAAGACCAAAGCCACCAATAAGATGATGATGATAGGGTCAGTAAATTTCTCTAAGAACTGTTTCCAGAGGGGTTCACCCTCCACAGCAGTGAAGGTGTTTTCGCCATACTTTTGGCGACTTTCAACAACTTGGGCATCAGTAAGCCCCTTGTAGTGATGTTTTTCAGACATATATAAATATCATTTACAAGGGGCAAAAATACTATTTTTATCTGAATTAAGAGAGGTTTTGGGATTTATATTTTTCCCAAGTTAAGAAGTTTTGGAAGCAATAGGTGGAAAATCACTTTGCCATGATTTCTAAGAACTGTTGTGGGGATAGTACAGAGAGGTCGTCCACAGCAAAGTCTTTGATATTGCGAGTGATGAGAAAGGGGATATGGTGTTCTTTGGCGGTAAAATACTGAAAGCCGTCTTCTAAATCCTTGAAAGAGGATTGATGGGCTAAGAAGATGATATTCTCGTCAAAAGGGAGAATATCTGTAATGTCATAAATATATTCTAATAAATGTTTAGAATGTTCTTTAGTAAATTTCTTTTGTAGCAGATAATAGATGGTGTTAATAGATATAGCAGAAATAAAAATATCTATATTTCTACTTTTACTATAGTTAAATAATCTTTTTGCATCTAAGAAAAAACCTCTTCGCTGGAAGAGTAAATCTAATAGAATATTAGTATCTACAAATATTTTTTTCATCCTAACGAATAGTATTTTTCTAAAATAATATCTGTAAAATCTTCTTTATCAGTATCTTTTTTTTCAAAATCCTCTTCAGAAAGAACTCCTATAAGAGCATCTAAAGCTTTGTCAAAGTCACCTTTTTCTCTTTTTTCTTTAGTATAGTTTTGTGCCTTTTCAAGTATAACGGGATCTATGTCTATAGTGTATTGCATGATGTCAGTTTTTAGTGGTTAGTGATTAGTAATATGGGTGCAAATATACGATTTTAATCATCATCACCCCACCAGTGTCCATGACTAGATTCTCCATGATGACTCTCAGAAGTATTGTTCTGGTTATAATCAATAAATTTTTTGATAGAAATCCCTGTAGCAGCTACAGAAGCCAATAGAGAAAGAATAAGTACTCCCTTAGCTAAGCCATAGATGAAAGCAAAATATAGCCCTACTCCCGATAATAAAATGACTATAACCCCTCCTACAAAAGCTATTTCTCCTAAGAGAGGCAATAGAGAGGCTACAAAAACAAATAAAGCTAATATCCCTACGATAACTCCTAAGAGTCCTACAAGGGTTTTTTTTGACCCCTGAGCACGAGAAGGGGTCAACTGTTTTTCCACATATTTGTTGAAATCTATGCCTTTTTCCTGTGCATAGAGCTGTGCTTTCTGGAGAATAATAGGATCTATGTCAATAGTATACTGCATATTTGTAAGTATTTGTGGGGCAAATATACAACTTTTTCATGAGATATAATAGCAAATAATTCTTATTTCACTTCAGACTCACTGCGAATGCCTTTTTCATCTATTTGACAACACCATTTTACATAAGGATAGTATCCTGTCCTATTTGCCGTTACATAGCCACTGGCAACGAGGTCATCACGGTTACCCTTGTCGTCTCCGTCGTCTGTATAGATATCTACTTTTAATCCTTCGTATAAGGGTATAGGCTCTCCACATACATTCTCTCGCTCATCTTTTTGAGAAAATAGTACCAAATCATACGCCATTAGTTCGTTGAAATCTACTGAAAAGAGCAGGCGAGTATCTGTCTTTTCCCATAAGTCCTTTACAAAGGTGTAAGCTACTTCATTCTCAGGTTTTATCTGCTGGAGTGTAGTGGGTAGGTACCAGCCACGACCGCCTATTTTTAGGTGGTCATAGTAGGCAAGGGGCTTAACCCGACAACCATGGGTAAACCAGTGCAAGGGGTGTTTTTCATAATCCCGCAACAAGCGAGGCGTATCCTCCACTGCTGCCAACGCCACTACTTGTGCCCCATAACGTACCAACACCAAATCGCCTACAAGGAGCTTTTCGAAAGTCTGTACAGCCTTCCCTGAACAACCTATATAGCCCGTAGCGATTATGCTACGGGTGTCTTCAGCTGTCCAAGCAGTAGCCCCAGTGGGGTGTAGTTGTATATGCCAGAGGTTCATGAAATAGGTAATTTATATTGAAGTAAAAAATTCTTCACCTCCTGAGTTATTCTCCTACTTTCGCGGGCTTTTTGGATGGTTTTGTTTTGTACAAAGGGGGAGAGGGTTTGGCTTTGGATAAGGGGCAGGGTTGCTTCATACTGCTTGGCCAAGGCAGTGGCAAGATACCAAGCAATCATCATATTGACATAATATTCGTCCGACTGGATACTGGCGACAAGGGAGAGCATTTCGCTCTCAAAGTAGTCATCTAAGTAATTGGACAACAGCAGCCCTATGCCATAGCGAATGGTGTAGGGCTGTGGGCTTTTGAGCCACTGGAGGATATGGGTATAGGTCTCTTTGGGATGCTTTTGGAAGAGCTTAGGAGAAAAGGTATCACACACCGCCCAATTGTCTATATAGGGCAGGAAGGCTTCCGTATACGCGATTGCCTGGTCAAAGGCTTTGATTTGTTCTATAAGAAAGCCATGTAATAGGTTTTCCTCATGGTAGTAGTGGGGAAGTGAGTTGAGAAATTGCGCTACGGTTTTGGGCTGTTGCTTAGTGAGGTCTTTGGCTACTTTGCGTAGTGCAGGCAGGCGTACCCCGATGATACGCTCACGGGAGAGGGTAGGGATGAGCTTATGGGTGAAATCACCATAGGGGACATCTTGTAAAGCAAATAGTAAGGAGGTAAAGGAGCTGTCTTTTGGCATGATAGGACGGTTTGTTAGAGAAGACAAAGGTACAAAAAAATAACAGTTTTTCGTCGTAATTCTCTATTAATTTCGTACATTTGCCCTTTGATCAGTAGCCAGACTCTGTTACTTGCTGGCTTGAGCAAGGAAATCATCTTTTATTGGTCAGGAAGGACGAATACGAAGAACTTTTGAAAATAGCTCAATTATATGAAGAATTAGAGGATTTAGAGGACTTACAAGCAATAGAAGAAGCAAAAGGAGTGCCTACAGAACCTGCAGAAGTCTTTTTGAACGTCTAGAAGCCAGTCGGTATTTAGTAATCAGCTATTAACAATTGACAATTGATAATTAACAATTAAGAATGCCATTAACCGAACAAGAATTACATAATTTAGCGATGAATATCGTAGGAGAGGCCTTGCAGGAGCTGGGTTGGGAGTTTCTGTTGGTCAATAGTGATCGCAAGAAGAACCCACAGTTTGTCTGTATAGACCCCCAAGGGAAGAAGAGTTTTATCATCGTACGCCCTATTCTGCAGGGGGATGACCCCGATGTGTATGACCCTGCCTTTATGGAGAAAGTACGCCAGAAAGCCGAGGAACACCAAGCCGATACCTATTGGGCTGGGGTAGGACTCTATGATGTAGCCAATCCCTTGGCACCATTGGAGCAAGGTAAGTCCTACCAAGTGGATTTTAGAGGATTATTAAAGATTGAATAAATGAAATACCTATACATTTTATGTGCGGCAGTTGTAGCCGTTGCTTGTCAGCAAATGTCCAAAGAAAATGTTTATTACATACGGGGAGAGGCACAAGGCACTACCTATGGCATTACTTATATAGCTCAGAAGCCCATAGAGAAGACGGCGGTGGATTCTATACTGAAGATGATAGACCTATCTATGTCTACTTATATAGATAACTCATTGATAACCAAGATTAACAAGGGCGAACACCTACCTATAGATTCTCATTTTGAGAAAGTGCTGTCGGCCTCTATGGATATATATAAGCAGAGCGATGGTATCTTTGACCCTTCCATAGGGCAACTGATCAACGCTTGGGGCTTTGGGAAAAAGGAAAATCATACCCCTCCTACTCAAAAGCAAATAGATAGTTTGCTTGCTCTAACAGGTATGGATAAGGTACATGTGGCAACTACCCCTAAGGATACTTTTGTAGAAAAAGATAATCCTAATATACAGTTGAATTTCAATGCAATAGCGCAGGGTTATACCTCCGATGTAATTGCTGGTTATTTCCTCTCTAAACAGATTACTAATTTTATTGTAGAGGTAGGGGGTGAAATAGTCATTCATGGGCGAAATACCCTCAAGGGCAAGTCTTGGACGATAGGCATAGACAATCCGTTGCAAAAGCCTGATGAAGACAGGGAAATTGTTGCGACGGTGGAACTAACCGATTGTGGACTAGCTACTTCGGGCAATTATCGCAAGCTCTGGACGGATTCTCTTACAGGGCAGAAATATGTGCATACCCTTAATCCCAAGACAGGTCGCCCACAACCAAGTAACCTGCTCAGTGCTACTGTGATAGCACCTTCGGCCATGCTTGCCGATGGCTACGCTACTACACTCATGGCCTTGGGGGGCATAGAGAAAGCTAAGGACTTCCTTGCGCAGCACAAAGAGCTAAAGGCGGTCTTACTCTATTCCGATGAAGCCCATAAGGATAAGATACAACGATATGTAACAGAAAACTTTAAGGTAGAGTTCGAGGACGCTATATTGTCCAATTAATTTTTTAGCTTCTCTCTTGTTTATTCCGTTTTTATTACTACCTTTGCCCTGTGATAAATACTAATTCTTATGAGAAATTTACTAAGCATTTTTGTATTACTCATAGCAACAGTAGCTATGGGACAAACTAAAAAACTCCACTTACAAGCCAGCAATCTCCAATGGGAGGCTAAAAAAGTAGTGGGTGCAGCTCATCAGGGTACCCTTACCTTTAGCTCAGGGGAATTTACCTACAAGAATAATGAACTTATAGGAGGTTCTTTTGTAGTAGATATGAACACCTTAACTGTTACTGACGAGGGTATGGATGTTAAAGGGAAAGCAAAGCTCGAAGAGCACCTTAAGTCCGATGATTTCTTTGCTGTAAAGAAATTTCCAACGGCTACTTTAGTGCTTAAGAAGGTAACTAAAACACAAGCAGGCTACAAGGCTGAGGGGGATCTTACTATAAAGGGGATTACCAAGCCTATAACAGTTGAATTACTCAGAACAGCCGTAGAAGGTTTTGCCTCTACTGTGGTAATCAATCGTACACAGTATGATATCAAGTATGGTTCAGGCAGCTTTTTCTCTAACTTAGGAGACAAGGCCATTGAGGATAATTTCACTATTCATACATTTGTGATGCCCAATTTCTAGTCTGTGCTTGTGAATTTTTATGTTTTTGTTGGAGATACCTTTGGTGAAGTCTTTTTACCAAAGGTATTTCTTTAAAAAGAATATATTGAGATGAAAAAATTATTTCTTTTAGATGCTTATGCCTTGATATTCAGAGGGTATTATGCTTTTATCAAGAACCCTCGTATCAATTCCAAAGGAATGAATACTTCTGCGATCGTAGGGTTTATGAACTCCTTGTTGGAGGTAATCCGAAAGGAACAACCTCACCTTTTGGCTGTATGCTTTGATAAGGGAGGAAGTCAGCAACGTTTGGCTATTTTCCCCGAATATAAGGCCAATCGCGATGAGACTCCAGAGGCAATTCGTCTAGCCATTCCTTATATTCATCAGATTTTGGAGGCCATGCAGATTCCCATTCTTGAAAAGGAAGGCTATGAGGCGGATGATATAATAGGAACCCTTTCCAAACAGGCTGAAAAACAAGGATATACCGTATATATGGTAACTCCAGATAAGGATTTCGGTCAGTTAGTGTCCCCTAATATCTTTATGTATAAGCCAGCTCGTGGAGGGAATGAGGTGGAGATATGGGGGGTAGAAGAGGTCAAAGAGAACTTTCAAGTGGAACGACCTGAGCAGGTGATAGACCTTCTAGGTATGATGGGCGATGCGGTGGATAATATCCCTGGTCTACCTGGGGTAGGCGAGAAGACAGCCCAAAAGCTCCTTAAGGAATTTGGCTCTATGGAAAACCTCTTAGCCAATACAGATAAGCTCAAGGGTAAGCTCCGTGAGAATATTGAGGCTAATAAGGAAAAGGGGTTACTCTCCAAAACCCTTGCTCGTATCCTCTTGGATGTGCCTGTCACCTTTGACGAAAAGGATTTTGAACTTTCCGCTCCTCAGATGGACAAGATAGAACCTATCTTTGAGGAATTGGAGTTCCGTACTATGCTCAGTACCCTACAAAAAGCCTTTGGGGTGGCTCCTGCTGCTCAGCCCGATTTGTTTTCTTTGGCGGGACTCACCTCTCCTGTAGCTACAACATCAGCGCTTTCTCAAGTACTTCCTACCAAAAAACTTAAAACGATTAAGGATGTACCTCACCAATACCAATTACTCACAACTCAAGCAGAGATAGAAGCCTTATTACCTGAACTTTTAGCACAAAAAGAAGTGTGTTTTGATACAGAAACGACTTCTTTGAATGAAATGGAGGCACAGATAGTGGGCTTAGCCCTTTCATGGGAGGTACATAAGGGGTATTATATCCTCTTTCCTGAGGATTCCTCCTTGGCAAAACAATGGCTTTTGGTATTGAAACCGTTTTTTGAGGCAGAAAATATACTTAAGATAGGACAAAATCTTAAGTATGACCTGAAAGTATTGACCAATTATGGGATTATTGTCCGTGGTCTATTATTTGATACTATGATAGCCCATTACTTGCTCAATCCAGATATGCGCCACAACATGGACTTACTTGCGGAGGCTTATTTGGAATATACCCCTATTGCCATAGATACTCTTATAGGAAAAAAAGGCAAAGGGCAGCTTACTATGCGTTCCGTATCTGCTGAACTGCAAAAGGAATACGCAGTGGAGGATACCGATGTAACGCTCCAGCTCAAGCATACTTTTCTCCCATTGTTGGAAAAAGACCAAATGACTCAACTTTTTACGGAGGTAGAGGCGCCTTTAGTACAAGTATTGGCACAAATGGAATACGAAGGAATTCGGCTAGATACCCATTTCCTTGGGGAGCTTTCTAAGGAGATCAATACCGATCTGATAGCGTTACAAACAGCTATATTTGATCAAGCAGGGGAGTCCTTTAACCTCTCTTCACCTAAGCAGTTGGGGGATATTCTCTTTGAGAAGTTGAAGTTGCTCTCCAAGCCGAAAAAGACCAAGACAGGACAATATGCAACCTCTGAGGAGGTGCTCTCTGAGTTGGCTTCCCAGCATCCTATCGTTGCCAATGTATTGGAATTCCGTGCTTTGCAGAAACTACAAAGCACTTATATAGAGGCGCTTCCTCGTGAAGTGAATCCACGTACAGGGCGTGTTCATACGACCTTCATGCAGGCAGTAACCGCCACAGGTAGGCTTAGTAGCAATCAACCTAATTTGCAAAACATTCCTATTCGTACACCACGAGGCAGCCAAATCAGAAAGGCTTTTGTACCTCGCAATGAGGACTATACCCTCCTTTCGGCCGACTATTCTCAGATAGAGCTGCGCATCATTGCAGCACTAAGTGAGGAAGACCACATGATAGAGGCGTTTCTTCAAGGGCAGGATATCCACCGCTCTACCGCTGCCAAGGTTTTTGGAGTACCCTTGGAGGCAGTAACCAAAGAGCAACGTAGCCATGCCAAGACGGTTAACTTTGGGATTATCTATGGGGTATCAGCCATCGGGCTAAGCCAGCAAACCTCCCTAAGTCGTAGTCAAAGTAAGGAACTGATTGATACCTATTACCAGACTTACCCTAAGCTAAAGACGTATATAGAAAAACAGCTTTTCTTTGCCCGTGAACATGGGTATGTACAGACCCTCTTAGGTCGCCGTCGTTATCTGCCTGATGTGTATTCACGCAATCAAGTTGTCCGAGGTGCTGCCGAACGCAATGCAGTGAACGCCCCTATACAGGGAAGTGCTGCTGATATCATCAAAATAGCAATGGTACGTATCGCTCAGCGCCTTGAAAAGGAAAAATTGGCTACCCGAATGCTCCTACAAGTACATGACGAATTGCTCTTTGATGTTCCCAAAGCTGAATTGGAAGTGGTAACCCCACTCATCAGGGAGGAAATGCAGCTGGCTTACAAACTATCTGTTCCTCTTATCGTGGAGATAGGAACAGGAAATAACTGGTTGGAGGCGCACTAACATAAAGGTAAATTACTAATGACCAATGATGAACAGACCAATCCATTGCTCAGGATGTCGCTCGCAGAACTATGGGAACTATTTCCCATTATTCTTTCGCCTTTTAACCCACTTTGGAAAGAATGGTTTGAAGAAGAAAAGTCATTTCTTCAGCAGCGATTACCATCTGATAAGGTGCTTAGGATTAGTCATATAGGCAGTACTGCCATTGGTGAAATATGGGCAAAACCGATTATAGATATATTAGTGGAGTTGGATTTGACCACTCCACTTTCACAGATAAAGGAAGTGCTTCTTCAGGCAGGTTATCTCTGTATGAATGAGTCTCCTACGAGGATCTCTTTTAACAAAGGATATACGTTACAAGGTTTTTCAGATAAGGTATTTCACTTACATTTGCGCTATTGGGGAGATAATGATGAGTTGTATTTTCGGGACTATTTGCAGGAACATTTGTTAGTGGCAAGGCAATATGAGGCGCTTAAAATTTCCTTGTGGAAACCTTATGAACATGATAGGGATGCTTATACGGCTCATAAGACTGATTTCATAACAAAATACACACAGATAGCCAAAGAAGTTTATAAGGGACGCTATCAATAGAGCTTATCCTAAGAAATATTTTGTCAAATCATTTCTTATTTGTATTTTTGCCAGTAACACACAAAAATAATAATATGATCATATTGCAAGATTTTAGTTTTGGCAACTTCCGTTCTTTCAAAGAAATACAAACACTAAGTCTTTCCAAAGCACCACTAACTTCAGCCAAGGATATGGCTTTGGAGCCTACACATACCTTTAACTACAAAGGCAGTGCTTTCCTAAAAACAAAAGCTATTTATGGAGCGAATGCTAGTGGAAAAAGTAATGTGGTGAAGGCTTTGGATACGTTTTTAAAAATTGTATCTGATTCTGTGAAAGATAATAAGGTACTCTCCCTTATGAATTCCTTTGTTAGTACTGAAACTATAAACCAGTCCGCTTTCTTCCAGATGATTTTTTGGATAGATGAGGTAAGATATCGCTATGGTTTTGAAGTCAAAAAAGGCGAAATCACCTCCGAATGGCTCTATGGAAAAGAAGAAAAACAAGAATTGTGCTATTTTATTCGGGAGGATCATGCTATCATTGAGATAGATAAGACAAATTTTGCAGAAGGAGTTATCTATATGAACCTCACTCAGCAAGGGGGCGAAGGGGAAGAAATGCTTTTGCCTACTAATTTATTTCTTACAGTATTAGCTTCTTTTGGCTTTGGGAAAATATCCAAGCGTATTATTAGCAATCTGAGTAGTATCAATATAATCAGTGGATTAAGTAATCCAGCAATGATGAGTTATGCAAAAGAAGCCTTAGCAGATGCTCATAAGAAAGCATTTATTATTAATATGCTAAAAAAGGGAGATACTTCGATCAGTGATTTGGAACTTATAGAACTTGATGAAGGTATTGATTTTGAGAAACAAAAAAAATCCTTGCTGCTTGTTTCCAAAAAAGATTTTCTGGGAGACTCATCTCACGGAACTTTTTCTTTTGAGAAATATGAATCAGAGGGTACTCGTAAGCTTTTCGAGTTGAGTCCTTACATTTATGAAGCGGTAAAGGAGGGACGTCCTTTGGTAATTGATGAGTTTGATGCGCGTTTTCATCCTATGCTGACCAAGCGTATAGTACAGTTATTCAATTCAGAAGAAAATAGGCAAACACAGTTCATTTTTGTCACTCACGGCACCTCTTTGCTATCCAATAATCTTCTAAGGCGTGACCAAATTGAGTTTGTTGAGAAAGACAAAGAAGGCGCCAGTCACTTATATAGCTTAGCTCAAATAAATGGCATACGTGCTGAAGACTCTTTTGAGAAGGATTATATACATGGTAAATATGGGGCTATCCCTTTGGTAGACTTTTCAGAATTAGTAACCAATTCATAACCAATATGGACAAGAAAGCCAAAGCTATAAAGGTTACTGACCAAGCAAAGCCTTGGGAAAAACGTAAAAATAGTTATCAGTATGATACTATTAGAACAGCCCATAAAACTATACTGATAGTCTGTGAAGGACAAACAGAGGAATATTATTTTAGCAAATTCCCTGTTATTTCTCTATCGGTGAAATGTGTTAATCTACAAGGACAATCCAAGATGAGTTTGGTAAAAGCTACTCAGGATATTTTAAAGGAAGAGGGGTTTGCCTTTGATGAAGTATGGTGTGTGTTTGATATGGATGTAAATACTCATAAGGACTTTACTCTCTTTGATAAATCCATAGCTAAGGCTAAATCCTTGGGCTATAATGTGGCTTATTCCAATGATTGTTTTGAATTATGGCTATTGCTACATTATAAAGATATACAAAGCACTCAGAACAGAGAATATTACTATGAGCAATTGGGAAAATGTTTTAAGATGAATTATGTGAAGAATGGCAAAAAGATTGACTTCTGTAAGAAACTCTATACTTTATTACAAGAGGATGATAATTCCTCTGAAGCACAAGCTATTGTACGTGCTGAAAAATTATATCTTAGGCAAAAACACTTGCCTTATCACCAACAAAAACCAGTAACCTTAGTATACCAACTAGTGCGTTTGCTCAATGAATATAAGAGAGCATAGCGTGTCAGAAAAATAGAAAATCATGAGTACCTTTCAAGAAAACCTTACAATACTACAAAACCTATTGCAACAAAGTGCAGGCAAACCTATTCATTATGGCAATGAAATGTATCGCTTTACCCAACAAGCAAAGGTTACCGAGGAAGAACTTGCCAGCTTTGAACAACAATATAACGTTCGCCTACCTGAGGACTTCAAAACTTTCCTCCTTACCTTGGGGGCTTGCACTCTTTTTGAAGACGAAAGAGGTTTTTCCGACCAGTTCTATGCACCAGAACAATGGGAATCCTATGCTAAAGAGGTCTTCGAGGGGACAGGTGTCTATTTATTCCCTCATATCCTTTTAGTCTGCTATCCCAATGTAGGTCATCAGGCAGGATTTGTATTGGGCGAAGAAGATCAGTTTGGGGTGTTCTATTCTGATGTTCCTCCTGAGGAATGGGAAGAGGATACGGATCTTATGCCTTTCTCTCAGTGGCTTGAAGAAGAAATGGAAATTTGTAAAGGATGAAAAATATTTTGCTATTTAAAATAATAGCATTATCTTTGTAGGCGTAAAAGAAAATTTTATGAAATATTCAGAGTTGGAAAAGATACTACGGGAAGCAGGTTGTTATGATACAGATAAACAGGCGAATGGACATCCTGTGTGGTATAGTCCTATAACAGATAAAAAATTTAGATTGAGTAATCATAAAAGTAAAGAAGTGGCTACAGGAACTCTTAGTAGTATTTTGAAAGCCGCTGGAATAAAAAAATAAAACAAATATTATGAACAAAGTAAAAGCATTCATTGAGAGAGTTGCAGATGGCACTTACAGCGTATACATAGATTTAGAAGATGATACGCTTAACTATGGAATTATAGGAGAGGGAGATACGGTAGAGGAAGCCATAGAGGATTTTAAACTTTCCTATACAGATATGAAAGCCTTGTATGAGGAAGAAGGAAAAGAGTTTCAAGAGACTACTTTTGAGTTCTTATATGACCTACCATCATTCTTACAACATTATTCTCATATTCTTAGTTTCGCAGGTCTTGAAAGACTCACAGGAGTTAATCAGGCACAATTGAGCCAATATGTACAAGGGTATCGTAAACCAAGTACCAAAACTGTAGAAAAAATACAAAATCATCTACAAGCATTTGGTAAGGAATTACAACATTTACAATTTGCTTGATGAAAATATTTCTCAAAACTTTAAAATACCTCGGTTATAGCATAGCAGGCTTCATAGCCTTTTTGTTGCTTTATCTACTTTCAGCAGCAGTACTCTCTCGTATAGCAGTCAATACGGAAGAAGTCTCACAGAAGGAAGAAACCATTTGGTTGCTGTCCAATGGGGCACATACCGATATTGTTATGCCCGTCAAGAATGATTTCTTCGATTGGCAGACAATAGTTAGTCAGCAAGATACCCGAGGCAAAGGTGAAAGTCGCTATATCGCTTTAGGCTGGGGGTGTAGAAAGTTCTACTTGGAAACACCTACTTGGGCAGACCTGAAATTTACTACTGCCTTTCAGGCGGTTACAGGTCAAGGTGGTACCCTTATGCATGCTACTTTCTATGACCAAATCCCTGCTGACGAAGAAGCGGTATCCATTGCTCTTAGCGCTGCTCAATATAAGAAGTTGGTAGCTCTTATCACGCAAACCTTTGTATTACAGGAGGGAAAGGGAGTACTGGTACCTACCGATGCTGTTTATGGAGATACCGATGCTTTCTACGAAGCACATGGACACTATCAACTGTTTTTTACTTGTAATAGTTGGACAAATAAGATGCTCAA
Source organism: uncultured Capnocytophaga sp. (assembly GCF_938029845.1). Lineage (GTDB taxonomy): Bacteria > Bacteroidota > Bacteroidia > Flavobacteriales > Flavobacteriaceae > Capnocytophaga. The sequence goes on along the minus strand of NZ_CALHGG010000106.1, from coordinate 4,668 downwards.
AAACAGTGGAATACGTTCTTGTGTATGGACTCCTTTCGCCTCTGGGGTGATGCGTAACTATCAAAACAAAAATAATTGATAATTAACAATTAGCCATTGACAATTATTTCGTATTTTTGTCCCTTGGTTTTTTATAGTCTTTATTCCCTGTGAATCAATCTTATTTTAAGCAATCTTTTTATATTTTATGTTTGGCAACCCTCATCTTTGTAGGGTTAAAGCCTTATTTGCCTACACGTATCTTTCCAGAAGGTACTTCCTCTACCAATATAGTAGTGGATAGTCTGATGCTCGAAGCACTCGCTGGTAAGGATATAGAGGAGGTCTTGGATAACAAACCTCATGATAGCCTTGCTACTTCAGATACCTCAACTCCTTCAGGGAGGAAGGTAAAAACTTCTTCCAAAGAGGAAGGGGATAATCTGAGTCCTTTCTTTAAGAAATTACAGAACTTGGAACGTACTGGGGAAGGACATATACGTATTGGTTACTTTGGAGATTCCATGACCGATGGGGATTTTATCGTACAGGACTTACGAGCACTTTTCCAAACGAATTTCGGAGGAAATGGGATTGGTTTCTTGCCTATTACTTCCGAGTCGGCTGCCTCTAGAGGGAGTGTGCGACATACATATTCAAATAATTGGAAAAGAGAGTCTTATGTGAATGTAAAACGTCCTACCCGTCCCTTTGGGGTGGCTGGGCAGGTCTTCTTCGTTAGGGGGAATCCTGCTTGGGTAGAATATAGAGCTTCTCAGCAGGCACATATCTCCCAGATGTATGCCCCTACCTTGTTCTATGGAAAATCAGGTAATAGTGAGGCTTATGTGGAGATTCGTTATCCAGGGGATACGGCACGTGTAGTGAAACCTTTGAAAGCAAATAAGTTGCTCAATACCATTACTTTGTCAGAAGGAAATGTAAAAGGGGTACGTCTTAATTTCATTAAGGCAGATTCTATCCCTATCTATGGGATCAACTCTGCCAATATGAGTGGAGTACATGTGGATAACTTTTCCAGCAGAGGTAATTCGGGGCTGCCACTTTCTTTGTTTAACACAGCTTTGATGCGAGACTTTGACACAGCTTTAGGTACTTATGATCTTATTGTGCTACACTTCGGGGCTAATGTACTCAACTATGGCTCTTTAGATTATAGTTGGTATAAGAAGGGTATGACCAAGGTGGTAGAACAGTTGCGTACCTGCTTCCCCAAGGCCTCTTTCTTAATTGTCTCTACAGCCGATAAGTCCTCTAAGTATGGAACTGAGATGAAGACTGATACAGCGGTGGTACCGCTTTCCTTAGCGCAACAGGCCTATGCAGCAGATACCCAAGCAGGTTTTATCAATCTCTATGAGTTGATGGGAGGCGAAGGCTCTATGCTCAAATGGGTAAAGGCAAATCCTCCTTTGGCAGGAAAGGACTATACCCACTTCAATGCACGAGGGACTAAGAAGGTCGCCCAACTTCTCTATCGAGAGCTGATGAAGCGCTACTTAGGCTATAAGAATCCAAAATCCACTCCAGAGGAATTGGAGCAACAGATAGAAACCTCCAAAGATACCCTCCTACATAGGAATGTAATCATGGACTTCTATAATGACAAACGATAAATATCATTAACAATTGATAATTAATAACTAATTAATGACTTCATCAGGAAAGATAGAACTGATGGCTCCTGCAGGGAGCTTTGAATCCTTACAAGCAGCCTTGGACAATGGGGCTGATTCTGTATATTTTGGAGTGGAACAGCTCAATATGAGGGCACGTTCCAGTATCAACTTCACCTTGGACGATTTGCAAGAGATCTCCCGACGTTGCAAGGAGAAACATGTACGTACTTACCTTACTCTCAATACGATCATCTATGATCATGACCTTTCTATTATCAAAACCTTATTGGACAAGGCAAAGGAGGCCGATATCACAGCGGTTATCGCTATGGATCAGGCAGTGATTGCCTATGCCCGACAAATAGGAATGGAAGTACACATCTCTACACAAATCAATATCACTAATATAGAGACAGTTAAGTTCTATGCGCTTTTTGCGGATACGATGGTTATGAGCCGAGAACTCTCTCTGCGTCAGATTAAGAAGATATGTCAGCAGGTGGAGAAAGAGCAGGTCAAAGGGCCTTCTGGTAAGTTGGTCGAGATAGAAATTTTCGGACATGGTGCCTTATGTATGGCGGTTTCTGGGAAATGCTATCTAAGCCTACACTCACATAACTCCTCCGCTAATAGGGGCGCATGTAAGCAGAACTGTCGTAAGAAATATACAGTGATAGACCAAGAGAGTGGCTTTGAGATAGAGTTGGACAACGAATATATGATGTCCCCCAAAGACCTCTGTACCTTGGATTTCTTAGATCAAGTAATTGATACAGGCGCTAAGGTGCTCAAGATAGAAGGCCGAGGACGTGCTCCTGAATATGTAGCGACCGTAATTCGTACCTATCGTGAGGCGATAGATGCTTATTATGAAGGAACTTATACCAAGGAAAAGGTAGAGAAATGGATGGAAGCACTCGCCACTGTATATAATCGCGGTTTCTGGGGAGGTTATTATCTTGGTCAGAAATTAGGTGAGTGGAGTGGAGTACCAGGTTCACAAGCCACCCAAAAGAAGGTATATATAGGTAAGGCGATGCACTTTTTTCCAAAGACAAGTATCTCTGAGTTTAAGATTGAGGCCTTTGATATCAAGCGAGGAGACAAGCTCCTTATCACTGGCCCTACTACAGGGGTAAAGGAATTGGTCTTGGAGGATATGTATGTGAATGATGTCCTTGCTGATAGTGCAAAAAAAGGTGATTCATGTACTTTTTTTACCGACTTTCGTACCCGCCCCTCTGACAAACTCTATAAAATTGTCAGTAGTCAGGGAGCAGTAAGCAATGGACAGTGATCTTAGAGATAGTAACAAATCAATAAATTAGCGAATGTCAGATCAATACTCTAACAAACTAATAGATGATATTGTAAAGTATGGTTTTGAGGTAATAATGGTTCCACAAACCAATTACTTGCCATCTTTTGCCTATACTGTAGGTCTATGGAAAAGCTACAAGCATCCTGAACTTATTTCCTTAGGATTGCCTATAGATATACTCCATACTATACTCAATACTGTAGTGTCTGAAGTAATAAAAAAAGAACTGATAGAAATAGGTAGGAATTATCATGATATATTAGAAAAATATCCTGTACAATTCTTAACAGTGGATAAGCGTAATATCCCTGATTATTTTGGACAGGCAATTAGTTATTACCAAACAGTCGATTTTCCTGCTTTGCAACTGATATGGCCTGATGACAAAGGAATATTCCCATATGAATCAGATTTCAGAAAAGATCTTATCTACTTACAACCGCTCTTAGATAGGAATGCTGATTTCAAATTCAGAGAAGACAAACTCTGTCCTGTATTCACAACGTCAGCTTGGTTAGAAAATCAGCAACCTATTGTAGAGGTGATACATGATAAAGAGGGCCATTGGTTTTTTCTTCCCTCGGGAGAACCTGATTGGAAATTAGTGTCCTTGGAAGAACTAATAAAAGTTGATCCTACTCTCAATGATGTTTTTGATCTTGATTATGGCGAGTGTGCCAATAGAGAGTTTGTAGGAGGAAGATGGAAAAGAGACATTTATGAGGAATAGTTACCATAATTAATATACTGATTTTACTGAGAACTGTCACCTATTAACTAAAATAAATACAATACTATATGAAGAGATTCTTAAGAATAGCCCTGTTTCTCAGTGCAATAGTGCTCCACGCACAGCAGGGTGGTATGTGGATTCCTTCGCTTTTGGAAGGGATGAACGCCAAGGAAATGAAAACCTTAGGTATGAAAATGTCTGTAGCTGATATTTACAGCGTCAATAAGTCGAGTCTCAAGGATGCGGCACCTCACTTTAATGGAGGTTGTTCTTCTGAGATTATTTCCGATAAGGGGCTGCTACTGACCAATCACCACTGTGGTTATGGGCAGATTCAGGCACATTCTACCCTTCAGAACGACTATTTGGAACATGGTTTTTGGGCAAAGAACCTCTCTGAAGAGCTGCCTAACAAGGATCTTAAAGTAACCTTTATCGTTCGTATAGAAGATGTTACCCAGCAAGTACTCCAAGGAACAGAAGGCATTACCAATGAGGAAGAAAAAGCCAAACTCATTGAGCGAAATATAGCTGAGGTGGTCAAAACTGCCCCCAAAGAGGCTTGGCAAGAGAATAGTGTAAAGACTTTCTACTATGGTAACCAATACATTCTCTTTGTTACTGAGACCTTTAAGGATGTACGTTTAGTAGGAGCCCCCCCTTCTTCTATTGGTAAGTTTGGTTCAGATACCGATAATTGGGTGTGGCCACGCCATACAGGGGATTTTAGCCTTTTCCGTGTCTATGCCGATAAGAACAACCGCCCAGCCGAGTATTCTCTAGAGAATGTACCTTACAAGCCTAAGCACTTTTTCCCTATCTCTCTCAAAGGGATAAAGGAGGATGATTTTGTAATGGTCTTTGGTTACCCTGGTACTACTCAGGAGTATCTGCCAGCGGTGGCCGTAGAACAACTTCAGAATGTAATTAACCCTGCTAGAATAGGTATTCGTGATGTAGCTCTAAAGGTACAAGACGAATATATGCGTAAGGAT
>NZ_CALHGG010000105.1 GCF_938029845.1 uncultured Capnocytophaga sp. | reverse complement strand
TAACCAAAAAAGTACATCTTCATTATCGGGTTCATAAATGTTTTTAATCATAATTTATATAATTTCTCCCATTTCCAAAAACACTACATTTTCATAGCCTTGTGTCTCGCAAAAGGTCTTTACTCTTTCGGTACAAAAGCTATGTCCCGACCCTTTAAGCGTAAAGAAATCATAATCGCCTACTACTTCTTTACTAAAGAAAATTCCTTTTCCTTCTTCACGGGGGATAATAATGTCCCCTTTCATTTCGGCACCCCCTATGAGTCGTACTCCTCCTAACTCATTCTTTACAATAGTACTCTGTGGCAGGCAGTCAAAGGATTCAGGAGGATAGAAAGCTACCAAAGGCACTTCTTCTTGTGGTAGCCAGCGTAGCCGCTTGGGGTTCTTAGCCGTGAGTTCTTTTTGAGTTTTATTGATGCGCAAAGGTATGGATTTAATTGTGTCGAAATGCCTATGTAATTCCTCAAATACACTTACTTTGCAAATGTCTGCTCCCATACACTCTACAAAATCGCCTATTTTTTTACCCTCACTACACCAGTCATCCCACCATACATCAAGGACTTCTACTTCTCTAACATATTGCTTGTTACTCTGTCGCATACAAGCAAAACCTTCATTTCCTACAATACTGGTAATTTTATATATTTTCATTTGATAATTTAATGTGAGTTCGACGTAAGCAAAATTATATTTTTTCTCCCACAGATTCCACGGATTTTCACGGAGAAAATGATACAACTAAGCGTAACTCTGAAATTTTCACGGATAAATAAGACCAAAGGTCTTATAAAAATCTGTGTAAATCGCAACAACACAATTACACAGACATAGAAAATCTGTGAAATCCGCGAAAATCTGTGGGAGCTTTCGTTACATCGAACTCACGTTAATTTAGCTATTAATTTCTAGTCATTAGTAAATTAGAGCAAATTGACAAATTGACAAATCGGCAAATCAGCTCATTATCTCAAGTTTTTCAGCATAAACTGTGTCATCATCTCTGCCACTTGCGCTTCTTTGGCAGTAAACAAATGGTCTCCTCTTTCTATAAGATTTACCTTACAATGCTTGTAGAAAAATGGTAAATTCTCGCTATAAGTATAGGATATCATCCGATCACCGGTGCCATGAATGACCAATACATTACCCTTGTAGGTACTCGCTTTTTGAATAAGTTTACAGCGTTGAGCCGAGAGGATATAGTCTTTTCCTACCGTTACTTTTCCTCCAAAAAAGGAAAGCTCTTCAGGCACATCCAGCGGGTCAAAAGTAGCGTCAAATAACACTCCTTGTGATAGTATGTCGTGAATCGTGGAGGCAGGAGCCGATAGTCCTAATGCTTTTACGCTTTTCTTTTCTAATTCGGCACTCAAAAGCATAGCGATAGCTCCACCTTGCGAGTGTCCTATCAAACCTATTTTGCCTACAAAAGGTAGTTTTTTAGTAAATGCCATTATGCGCCGTGCATCTTCTAACTCATTGTCCAACGACATTTTCTTAAAGTCTCCTTCACTTTCCCCATGTCCGTTGAAGTCAAACCGTACTGAGGCAATGCCGTGTGCGGCTAAGCTATCTGCTAAAGTCGTATATAGCTTTTTATCTTTATTGCTGGTCAGTCCATGAAAGATAATCACAGTAGGGATTTTCTGAGACTTTTTCACAGTATCAGGGGTAGTTACCACTCCATGAAGTGTTCCCACAGAACCTTGAATAGTTACAGGTTCTGTTTTAGCATTTACCCAATGAAAGGCAAGTAAAAAACTAAGAATTAAAGTATTGATTTTCATCATCTTATTATTAAAATTATATCAATTTCTTTATTTTGTAAAACCGCCATCCTTGCTGTTTTTCTTCTTGTACTAATTGTAACCCTACAGAGTTTAGAAACTCTTGAAAGGCTTGCATATCTTTATATTGTGGTAAGTAATACCTTATTTTTGCATATTCACAAGCGACAAGTAAGATTCCTTCATCTGTAAGAACACGCCTTATTTCAGAAAACGCCTTTTTTAAGTCTTGCCAATGAAAATGCGTCTGAAAAGCACATATCAAATCAAATGTTTTGCTGTCAAATGAAGTGTTTTCAATATTTTCCAATTGAAAAACAGCCGTAGTAGGTAGTTTTTGGGCTTCTTTGATAGCAATTTCTGAAATTTCAATACCTATTACGCTACTTTTAGGAAAGTTTTTCACCAATAATGTTGTTGATTTTCCATTTCCAACCCCTATATCTAATATTTTCATAGGTGACTCTGACGGATTGTAAAATGAAAGTGCCCAACGAACCATTGGTAGATAGGCTTTATTGAAAAGCCGCATCATCAAAACACCTACAATCCCTGAGGGTTTCTTAGATTGCTGAATCAGATAATAGAGTAAAGCGCCTAAAAATAGAAGAACCAGAAAAATAATACCAATTACTTTCATTATAATCATTATTTAATGTGAGTTCAGTGTAAGTAAATTATATTTTCTCCTAAGCAGCTCTTTCACAATACTATATTGGTAAAATTGTATGCCACGAATATAGTTGTCATATATTTTTACCAAACTTTTCCCTAACAAATTTGTAGGCAAGATAAGCCCCGTAGAAGCCAATCCTAAAGATTTTATGAAGTCAATTCTGTTCATAGAGTCTTAGTGATAATGTGAATCAATAGTAGAAAAACAATTGTGTAGTCCAATTATTAAGACGCAATTTATTGCGTCTCTCGGAAGTCTATGCTCATCAGTAATTGTCTTAGCCAGCACATGTGTAGAGACGCAATTTATTGCGTCTTATGCAGTTAGCGAATAACATTTTAACTATTGATTCGTATTGATAATTAGTCGATTAGCAATTAGCAATTAGCAATTAGCAATTAACAATTAACAATTAATGATTTTTATAGACTTCCTCAAACGGCAATCTAAACCTTTCACCCCATATACCACGCTCTTCACGAATCCCACAAGTGACGACCATACTCACCTCAGCTCCATAAGGCAAGTGTAGCAGTTTCTTAATACGATGGCTGTCATACCCGCCCAACGGACAAGTATCATACCCTTCTTCTGCCATGGCTAGTATAAAAGTTTGCGCTACAAGCCCGCAGCTTTTATGTACTTCCACACGTATATCACCTTCAGAGAGTTCTCGCACCATAGGGCGAAACCAACCGATCACCCCAGAGAGTTTGCGGAAAGCACCTAACAAGCCAAAAAAACGACTGTACACAAAAGGGATTAGTTTCTGGTAAAGCTTCTCTTTATCTTTAATACGCTTAGCTTGCCTTTCGGGCGGACTGTTGCGCTGTATATTACCACGCTCAAATTCCAAGATAGCTTTGGCGTGCTGGCGGTGTTTGTCTTGTCGAGTCACGAAAACCACCATCTGTTGTGCCGTCGTTGCTGTAAGTTGCCCCAAGCAGGCTTTTGCTAATTTTTCTAACAAAGCCTTATCAGTAATATGGTACAACTCATACAGTTGCATATTGAAGCCACTAGGTGCTAGTGTAGCGAGCCTAAGGCATTCGCGCACCTTTTCCTCACTAATAGGCGTAGGCGCATAATAGCGTACCGCTCTGCGAAAGTTTAAAATATCTTTTAGCACAGATTTTAAGTTTTAAGTTTTGAATTTTGAGTTGTCTTAAAAGTGAAGAGTGAATAGTTAACGATAGGGACACGTTTTTCACTTTTCACTTTTCGATCTTCACTTAATTTGCTTTTCGTTTTTATTTTAAAAGGGTAGGCTAACACATATAGCTATAATAGCGGGCATAGCTTGAGCAAAGAATATCTTCCCAGAGGTGGTGATTCCTCCATAAATCCCTGCTACGGCTACACAACCCAAGAAAAAGAAACGTACATATAGGTTCCATTGGGGATCGGAGATACAGAGGCTCCATACGAGTCCCGCCACTAAAAAGCCATTGTATAATCCCTGATTAGCCGCCATACTCTTTGTATCGGCAAATAAATGTTCGGGCAACGACTTGAAAAAAGCCTTACCACGGGTCTCCCAAGCAAACATCTCCATATAGAGGATATATAGGTGCTCAAGGGCAACCAAAATAGTTAAAATAGTTCCAAACATCATGTATAGTTTTGAGTTATCTTAAAAGTGAAGAGTTAAAAGTGAATCACAGAGGGCATTTTTCACTATTTACTCTTCGTTTTTCACTTAATTTGCTTTTCACTCTTATCTACTCCTTGCCCAATGCGATTTGCCAGCCAGCTGACATAAAATAGCTGGAAACTGTGGTACAGCATGATAGGGAGCAGATAGAGTACCTTTTGGGTTTCGGGGATACCTAAGACCATGACAAAAAGGCTTCCATGTACCAGCGACTTTTTAGATCCACAGAAGGTGGCGGTGATGGTGTCTTCCCTATTGAATCCCAAGACATGAGAGATTCGCTTGAGTACTTCATATACAATGAAAAACAAGGCGACTGAAGCCCCTGCAATGATCACAAAGACCATAGGAGAGACCGAAAGAAATATTTGCTTGACAAAAGCATCGGAGAAGCTCTCATATACAATCAGCAAAATGATAAATCGGTCGAACTGACCTATCCATTTGCTGTATTTATCTACCCATTTCTTCAAAAGTGGGTTCAATAATAGCCCCAGTACGATAGGTAGCAGTACTTTGAGTAATAGCTGCTGAATAATCTCCCCTTGATTCACCTCTGCTGAGGTGTTTTCTAAGAAAAAGCCCATGAGAAGGGGCGTAGCTACAATCCCTATCAGTCCCGATATGGAGGCGTTGAATATAGCAGAGGTAATATTGCCTTTGGCAATAGAAACCATTACCACTGAGGAGGATACCGTAGAGGGCAAGCTCGCCAAAAAGAAAATAGAGAGCCAGACCAATTGGTAGTTTGTTCCCTTGGCAAGGGGGTAGAACAAGGCTACTAAAAGAGGAAAGAGGACAAAGGTACCCACTTGTACCAATAGGTGAAGTTTCCAGTTCTTTATATCTCGAAATACCTCTTTGATATTGAGTTTGAGTCCGTAGAGCAAGAAGATAATACAAATCCCCCAATCAATAAAGCGGTTTAGGTTAAATACCCCATTGTATTCATCTCTATAAGGGATGATTTTTGCTAAGACAATCATCCCCACTAAGGCAAAAAGGAAGTTGTTTTGTTTGTTAAATATCTTTTTCATTCTGAATAGGGTTTGTTTTTCTAAATCGGTTTAATAACACAAATAATAAGCCATAGCCTATACTTATACTACCCCATATAAGTAAAGTTCTCAAAGGACGATAGGGGAAATGCTGTAATATCTCTAGGGAAAGTAATCCATAAGGTACAAAAAATAGTCCTCTTTTCCATTGAAATAATAGAAAGGAAAGGAGTAATCCCACAGCATTATAGTAATAAAATAGAAAATAGATAGATAGTCCCCATGAGACACCATGTATGATGGTATAAGTGAAGTTTTTTTCATAGAAAACACTCACTAAAGTATGTATTCCCATGGTTAGGAGCCAACATCCTACTAAAGCTAAAGTATAGAATAGATATTTTTTCATAAGAGTGCTTTCTGTGGGGGCAAAGATAGTGAAATATTATCTGAAAGTAAAAGGCTATCTTTTCGGATAGCCTTTTGGGTATTTTAGAACTCAGCACTTTGTGGAGTGCGAGGGTAAGGGATTACATCACGAATGTTGGTCATACCTGTGGTAAAGAGTACTAAGCGCTCAAAGCCCAAACCAAAACCACTATGTACAGCCGTACCGAACTTGCGTAGTTCCAGGTACCACCAAAGGGTCTGCTCGTCCATACCTAAGTCTTCTATTTTCTGCTTGAGGACGTCATAGCGCTCTTCACGCTGAGAGCCTCCAACAATCTCTCCAATACCAGGGAAAAGAATATCCATAGCACGAACGGTCTTACCGTCTTCATTCAAGCGCATATAGAAAGCCTTGATCTTGGCAGGATAGTCATAGAGAATCACAGGACAACCGAAGTGTTTCTCTACCAAATAGCGTTCGTGTTCGCTCTGGAGGTCTACTCCCCATTCGTCTATGAGGTATTGGAACTTCTTCTTTTTGTTGTGGTTACAGTTCTTGAGGATATCCACTGCCTCGGTATAGCTTACTCGCTTGAAGTCGTTATGAATGACAAACTCTAACTTCTCAATCAGAGACATCTCACTGCGTTCAGCTTGTGGTTTGGACTTTTCTTCTTCTAAGAAGCGTTGGTTTAAGAACTCAATATCCTCGCGACGTGCCTCTAGGGTGTATTTGAGTACATATTTGATGAAGTCCTCTGCCAAATTCATGTTGTCAATAAGATCATAGAAGGCCATTTCAGGCTCAATCATCCAGAACTCAGCCAAGTGGCGGGAGGTGTTGGAGTTTTCTGCACGGAAAGTAGGACCAAAGGTGTATATTTTCCCTAGAGACATAGCGAAAGTTTCCCCTTCAAGCTGTCCAGATACGGTAAGGTTGGTTTCACGCCCGAAGAAGTCCTTTTTGTAATCCACTTCGCCTGTTTCGGTAAGAGGTGGATTCTTAGGGTCGAGGGTAGTTACACGGAACATTTCCCCTGCGCCCTCCGCATCACTACCTGTGATAATTGGGGTATTGACGTAGAAGAAACCATTGTCTTGGAAGTACTTATGTACAGCATAGGCTAGCGTGGAGCGTACGCGCATGATAGCTCCGAAAGCATTGGTACGTACGCGTAAGTGTGCTTGCTCGCGGAGAAATTCCAAAGAGTGCTTTTTAGGCTGAATAGGGTATTCGTCGGGGTTACAGTCTCCTAAAATGGTAATTTCAGAGGCTTGTACCTCAATAGATTGCCCTTTTCCTTGGCTTTCTACTACCTTCCCTTTGACTTCAATAGCGGCACCTGTGGTGATACGCTTGAGTGTTTCCTCAGGAGTATTTTCAAAATCCACTACTACTTGTAGGTTGGCTAAGGTAGAACCATCGTTAAGGGCTATAAAGCGGTTGCTGCGAAAGGTACGTACCCATCCCTTGAGGGTGACCTCTTCTGCTTTTGTTTTTTCTTGTAATAAGTCTTTGATAATCATGTTTTTAAAAACTAAAAAGTAAAAAGTAAAAGGTAAAAAAGACACCTAGGACTTCCTACTTTAGATTAAAACGCAAAGGTAGTGAAAAAAGTAAAAAGTAAAAAATAAAAATTCAGTTATCAGTAGTCAGTAGACAGTAGACAGAATTCAGTTATCAGTCTATGGAAACCACTAACCACTGTCGTCTGACTACTGACTACTGCCGTCTAACTACTAACCACTAACTGCTGTTGTCTGCCTACTGTCTACTGACGTCTAACCACTAACTACTGTCGTCTGACCACTGACTACTGACATCTGATTATTTATTCTTAGCAATGAGGTTCAGTGCACTTCCTGCCTTGAACCACTCTATTTGGGAGGCGTTGTAAGTATGGTTGCAGGTGATGACATCCTTGCTGCCGTCCTTGTGAACAAACTCCAAGTGTAGGGGTTTGTTGGGTGCAAAGTCGGTAAGGTCAAGGAAATTGATAGTGTCATCTTCTTGTATTTTATCATAATCAGCCTCGTTGGCGAAGGTAAGGGCAAGCATACCTTGCTTCTTGAGGTTGGTTTCATGGATACGCGCAAAGGATTTTACCAAGACAGCCTTAACCCCCAAATGGCGTGGCTCCATAGCTGCATGTTCGCGAGAGGAACCTTCCCCATAGTTTTGGTCACCTACCACGATTGAGGGCACCCCAGCTGCTTTGTAGGCACGTTGTACCTTAGGCACTTCGTCATATGCACCAGTAAGTTGATTTTTGACACTGTTGGTTTTGCCATTGAAGGCATTTACTGCCCCGATGAGCATATTATTGGAAATATTGTCCAAGTGTCCACGGAAGCGCAACCAAGGCCCTGCCATGGATATATGGTCGGTGGTACATTTTCCTTGTGCTTTGATCAGCAATTTGGCTCCTGTGATATTTTCTCCATCCCAAGGAGTAAAAGGCGCCAAGAGTTGCAAGCGGTTGGAGGTAGGCGATACCACTACCTCTACGGAGCTACCGTCTTTGGCAGGTGCTTGGTAACCTGGATCATCTACAGCAAAGCCTTTGGTTGGGAGTTCTTCTCCGTAAGGTGGTTTAAATCTTACTTCTTCCCCCTTGTCATTGGTAAGCGTATCGGTAAGAGGGTTAAAGTCCAAGCGTCCTGCAATGGCTAGCATAGCCACCATTTCTGGAGAGGTTACAAAAGCATGGGTATTAGGGTTTCCGTCGGCACGCTTAGAGAAGTTACGGTTGAAGGAGTGTACGATGGTATTTTTCTCCTGTTTTTCTGCTCCTTCTCTGTCCCACTGACCGATACAAGGGCCGCAAGCGTTGGTAAATACCTTGGTGCTGAGTTGTTTGAAAGTATCTATGATACCATCGCGCTCGATGGTGTAACGAATCTGTTCGGAACCAGGGTTGATACCAAAGGAGGCCTTAGGTGTTACCCCTAGTTCTATGGCTTGCTTAATCACCGATACAGCGCGGCTCAAATCTTCATAGGAAGAGTTAGTACAAGAGCCTATCAAGCCCCATTCTACCTTGATAGGCCAATCATTTTCGCGGGCTACTTCCTTCATCTTGCTCACTGGCGTACCACGGTCAGGAGTGAAAGGCCCATTGATATAAGGCTCTAACTCAGAGAGGTTGATCTCGATAAGTTGGTCAAAGTATTTTTCAGGTTCGGCATATACTTCTGGGTCAGCGGTTAGGTAATCAGCTACTTTATCAGCAGCAGCTACCACATCCTCGCGACCAGTAGCCTTAAGATAGCGGCGCATGGACTCATCATAGCCAAAGGTAGAGGTTGTAGCTCCTATCTCAGCCCCCATATTACAGATTGTACCCTTTCCAGTACAAGAGAGGGATTGGGCACCTTCGCCGAAGTATTCTACAATAGCGCCAGTTCCTCCTTTTACGGTAAGGATATCAGCTACTTTTAGGATTACGTCCTTAGGGGCAGTCCAGCCATTGAGCTTACCAGTGAGTTTGACACCTATGAGCTTAGGGAACTTTAGTTCCCAAGCCATACCTGCCATTACATCCACTGCATCGGCACCTCCTACACCAATGGCGATCATACCCAAGCCTCCTGCATTTACCGTGTGGGAGTCAGTACCAATCATCATCCCTCCTGGGAAGGCATAGTTCTCCAAAACAATTTGGTGAATAATCCCCGCTCCTGGTTTCCAGAAACCGATGCCGTATTTGTTGGATACAGAGGAAAGGAAGTCAAAAACCTCTTTGGATTGCTCGGTAGCCACTTTAAGGTCTTTTTCTGCTCCTTCTTTGGCTTGAATAAGGTGGTCACAGTGTACGGTAGTAGGTACGGCTACCTTGGACTTTCCTGCGTGCATGAATTGTAAGAGCGCCATTTGAGCGGTAGCGTCCTGACAGGCGATGCGGTCGGGAGCAAAATCCACATAATCTTTTCCACGAGCAAAAGCCTTTGTTGGCGTCTCCTCCCAGAGGTGAGCATAAAGAATTTTTTCAGCGAGGGTAAGTGGGCGACCTACAATGTTACGCGCCCTATCTACACGTTCAGGCATACGATCGTATACCTTTTTTATCATTTCAATATCAAATGCCATATGTTGTTAGTTTTAAGTTCTGAATTTTTAGTTTTGAGTTATTGTAGGGGTAAATTGTCATTCGTACAAGGGAGAATTACCATTTACCCCTACAAACAAATTATAAATCATTAAAAATTAGCCATTAATAATTGAATTAAGTGTTTTGCTAGGTTGCATCACCTGATAAGTTAGTGCCTCGTTGGGGTGATAATAACCTTGTATATCGACAGATTTTCCTTGAACTTGCATGAGTTCGCTTACGATTTGGGCTTCATTCTCAGCAAGAGCCTTGGCGATGGGAGCAAACTCCTGAGCGAGGGCACTATCCTGTGTTTGTGCTGCCAAAGCTGCTGCCCAGTAGTAAGCCAAATAGAAATGGCTACCACGATTGTCCAAAGTGCCTACCTTGGATTGGGGGGATTTGCCTTCTTCGAGTACTTTGCCAACGGCTTTGTCCAATGCATCAGCGAGTACCTGAGCCTTAGGGTTTTGGTAGGTTTGTGCGAAGTGCTCCAAGGAAGCTCCTAGGGCGAGGAATTCTCCTAAGGAATCCCAACGTAGGTGGTTCTCTTGGTAGAGCTGTTCGGCTAGCTTAGGGGCAGAGCCTCCTGCTCCTGTTTCAAAAAGTCCCCCTCCATTCATCAAGGGAACAATAGAGAGTACCTTGGCACTGGTACCTAATTCCAAAATAGGGAATAGGTCGGTGAGGTAGTCGCGCAATACATTGCCTGTAACCGAGATAGTATCTAATCCTTTTTTAGCTCGCTTGAGGGAGAAAAGGGTAGCCTCCTCAGGGGAGAGGATATGAATTTCCAATCCTTCGGTATCATAGTCATTCAGATAGCGACCTACTTTCTTGATAAGTTCATGATCATGAGGGCGTAGCGTATCTAGCCAGAAGATAGCGGGCGCACCAGTGGCTTTGGCACGACTTATGGCAAGTTTTACCCAGTCTTGTACAGGAGCATCTTTCACTTGGCACATACGCCAAATGTCACCTTGTTTCACTTGGTGGGAGAGATATACTTTGCCATGAGCACCCACTACACGTATTTCGCCGTCTTCGGACACTTCAAAAGTCTTGTCATGAGAGCCATATTCCTCGGCTTTCTGAGCCATAAGTCCTACGTTGGGTACGGAACCCATAGTGGTAGGGTCGAAAGCGCCGTTTTCCTTGCAGAAATCGATTACTACTTGGTAGATACCTGCATAACTACTATCGGGAAGTACGGCAAGGGTATCTTGGGTTTCTCCCTTGGCATTCCACATCTTGCCTGAATTGCGTATCATGGCAGGCATGGAAGCATCTACAATTACATCGTTAGGGAAGTGTAGGTTAGTGATGCCCTTGTCGGAATTGACCATCGCCACGGCAGGCGCTTCGGCGAATACCTTTTCTATATCTTTTTCAATAGCAGCTTTTTCGGCATCGGGAAGAGTACTTATTTTTTCCAATACATCGGAGAAACCATTACGTACGTTCACCCCTAAGCGCTTGAAGGTATCGGCATATTTGCTAAAAAGTGGCTCAAAGAAAGTTTCCACGGCATAGCCAAAGAGAATAGGGTCGGAGACTTTCATCATGGTGGCTTTCAGATGCAGAGAGAGCAATACTCCCATATTCTTGGCACGGGCAAACTGCTCCTTATAGAAAGCGAGCAAAGCCTTTTTGCTCATTACTGTTGCGTCAATAATCTCTCCTTCTTGTAAGGCAAGACCCTCCTTAAGCACTTCTGTTTTGCCAGAGGTGGTGAGGAGTTCTATACGTACAGTATCAGCTGCTTTGAGTGTTACCGATTGTTCATTATGGTAGAAATCTCCTTCCTGCATGGTGGCTACTGCTGTCTGGGAATCCTTTGCCCAAGCCCCCATACTATGGGGGTGGGCTTTGGCATATTCTTTTACAGCTTTAGGAGCGCGGCGGTCGGAGTTACCTTCCCTGAGTACAGGGTTTACAGCACTTCCTTTCACCTTATCATAACGAGCCTTGATAGCTTTTTCCTCTTCAGTGGTAGGTGTCTCAGGATAATCGGGTAAGGGATAGCCTTGTCCCTGCAATTCGGCAATGGCAGCCTTGAGCTGAGGTACGGAAGCACTGATGTTGGGGAGCTTGATGATATTCGCCTCAGGTGTGGTGGCCAACTTGCCCAATTCGGCTAAGGCATCTTCTACCTGTTGCTCCTTGGAGAGTCTTTCGGGGAAAGCCGCCAAGATACGCCCTGCCAAGGAAATATCCTTCAGCACAAACTCCACTGCTGAAGAGGCGCAAAAACGCTGAATGATAGGGAGCAGAGAGTGGGTTGCTAAGAAAGGCGCTTCATCAGTCTTAGTATATACAATGCTTTTCATAACTATCTCTTGTTAAGTTCCACAAATGGACGTTGGGTAGCTCCTACATATATTTGGCGTGGACGACCGATAGGTTCTCCGCCTTGGCGCATTTCTTTCCATTGTGCAATCCAACCTGGGAGACGACCAATAGCAAAGAGCACGGTGAACATTTCTAGGTGCATGCCCAACGCCTTGTAGATGATGCCTGAATAGAAATCCACATTGGGGTATAGGTTACGCGCTTTGAAGTACTCGTCCTCAAGAGCTACCTTTTCTAAGTGCTTAGCAATAGCTAAGATAGGTTCATCTATGCCTAAGGCATTGAGTACATCGTCGGCAGCGGCCTTGATGATAGTAGCACGAGGGTCGAAGTTCTTATATACACGGTGTCCGAAGCCCATAAGGCGGAATGGATCATCCTTGTCTTTGGCACGGCGTACGAACTTATCCACGTCGCCTCCGTCCTTGTGAATCTCTTCAAGCATCTCGATTACGGCTTGGTTAGCCCCGCCATGTAAGCGACCCCAAAGGGCAGATACCCCAGAGGAGATACTCGCAAAGAGACCTGCCTCAGAAGAACCTACCAAGCGCACGGTAGAAGTGGAGCAGTTTTGCTCGTGGTCACCATGGAGAATAAGCAGTTTGTTAAGTGCAGAGACAATGGTTGGGTTGATCTCATACTTTTCGGTAGGGATAGAGAAGAACAATTGTAGGATATTCTCGATATAGCCTAAATCGTTGTTGTAATAGTTCAGTGGTAATCCCTCACGCCTACGATATACCCAAGTGGCGATGATGGTTACTTTGGCAATGGCCTTACACACTGCTTCATATACATCTTTCTCACAATGCACATTTACAGGGACAGGATTAAAGGCGGTCAGTGCGCTGGTAGCAGCTGAGAGTACCCCCATAGGGTGGGCAGCCTTAGGGAAACCATTGAGTATTTGGCGCATTTCCTCATGTACCAAGGTGTATTTGTGGATAGTTTTCTTGAACTTGTTATACTCTTCTGTCGTAGGAAGTTCTCCGAAGATAAGTAGGTAAGCTACCTCCAAGAACTCCGCTTTGGATGCCAAATCTTCTATATTATAGCCACGATAGCGGAGGATACCTTTTTCTCCGTCCAAGAAAGTAATGGAACTCTTGCAGGAACCAGTGTTCTTGTAGCCAGAGTCCAAGGTAATTAGTCCAGTGAGTGCGCGCAATTTCTCTATGTTAATTGCTTTTTCATTCTCTGTTCCCACTACTAGAGGGAATTCATAGTCCTTTCCTTCGAAAGTCAGTTTTACTGTATTTTCCATAACAAATTTCTTTTTTTTGGTTTCCACAAACATACGATTTTTTTTTCAATAATCAACTGCTAATAAAATATTTTTTTATCTTTTAACTGTAATTTCTATGATTGTTGTTTTGTTTGGGAAAAAATAATATTCTATTCTGATTGTTTAGAATTTTTAAGGGGATAAGAATAATGACTAGTGACAAGTTATGCAAATTGTTACGTTTTAGAGGGTTAGTAAATGATATTTTAACTATTGATTGATGTTTAGAAACTAAGTTTTAAAATATTTGGTTAGCTTGTTTATATTTAGTACTTTTGCCGCTCATAAGTGAAAAGTGAGAAGTGAAGAGTGAAAAGAGCTACATTATTCACTATTCGTTAATCACTATTCACTGTTCGTTATTCACTAATCACCATTGATGTTACGTAATTGTTCTCCTTATACCATTATTATAATCTCTTTCCTCTTTCTGATATGTGTAGGGGCGGGGCTGCTCATGATGCCTTTTACGCATGGCACGGGGAGCGGGTTTACTTTCTTTGAGGCACTTTTTACCGCTACTTCGGCTGTTACAGGTACAGGTCTCTCTATCTGTGATATGCATGGTATACTCTCGGACTATGGACAGGTGTGCATTTTGCTGTTGATACAACTGGGAGGCTTGGGAATACTGACTTTTTCTTCAGTGATTGTGCTGCTTATTACTAAAAAAATAGGCTTCTATACCAAGCGATTGATCTCTGAGGGTATGAACCATGAGGCTAAGATAGACTTGTATTCTCATATCAAAAAGGTAGTTTTTATCGTTCTGCTCATAGAAGCTATAGGTGCTTTTCTGCTTTTTTTTGTTTTTATCAAGCAATATAGCTGGTACAAAGCTCTTTTCTATGCAATTTTTCATTCGGTATCGGCTTTTTGTAATGCAGGGATTGCTCTCTATCCCAATGGTTTGCAAGATTATACCTTTGATATTCCTATGAACCTCATTATTATTCCATTGATGTTCTTAGGAGGTTTTGGTTTTACTGCTATTATAGAACTCTTTGAGTATATCAGGGGAAAGCGTAGAAAAATCAGTGTCAATTCTAAGTTTTCCAGCATCATCACCCTGATTCTCTTAGGGGCAGGTACTTTGCTATTCTTTGTTTTAGAATACAATCATATGGACGCTTATGCGGGACACTCTGTGGGTAATAGGCTGCTTATTAGCTTCTTCCATTCAGCCACACTGCGTTCGGTGGGCTTCAATACCATACCTATAACAGAGATTTCAGGAGCAACGGCTTTTTTGTGGATTTTGTTGATGTTCATAGGTTCTTCGCCTAATTCTACAGGAGGAGGGATAAAAACTACCACTCTTGGTGTTTTATACTTAGGGGTACGTACCTCTTTGCTCAATAGACGGTATATAGAGTACTCTAAACGACGTATTTCATGGCAGCTGTTCAATAAGGCCTCTACCTTGGTTTTTATAACTCTGTTGTATGTCTTTCTTGCTGCATTACTTATAACTTACTTTGATCCAGAGGTGGAAATTCTAAAGATCCTCTTTGAGGTTATGTCGGCTTTCTCTACCACAGGGCTTTCCATGGGGATTACCAATTCGCTCAGTACGGTCTCTCAGACCATCTTACTCTTTACCATGTTCTTAGGTAGGGTAGGGCCGCTTACAATTGTATTGGCTTTTTCTCGTGAGAGAATAGTAGGTAATTATAAATACCCTAAAGAAAATATATTAATAGGATAATTATGAAAAGTTTTTTAGTCATAGGTTTGGGCGAATTTGGTAAATCCGTAGCCAAGACCCTTTATAAAAATAAATCCACTGTACTGGCCATTGATGCCAATGAGGAACTGATCAAGCAAGCCCTGAATGAGGGTATCATAGATGATGCCGTTATCTTGGATGCTACCGATGAGATAGCCCTGAAGAATGTAGTGAAAGACGACTTTGATATGGCCTTTGTCAGTGTAGGAGACAATATACAAGCGAGCATATTGATTACTTTACACCTAAAGGAGTTAGGGGTAAAAGATATCATCTGCAAGGCAGTGAATCACACCCAAGGACGTGTTTTGGAAAAAATCGGGGCAACCCAAGTGGTTTTCCCAGAGGAGTCTATGGGGGAAAAAATTGCCTATTCTATGCTACACCCTACCATTATAGAATACTTTAAGTTCTCGGAGGACTATTTTATCTACGAGGTCAAAATTCCAAAGAGCTATATAGGCAAGTCGCTTATGGAGCTGAACTTAAGGCATAAGTATGAGATTAATATATTGGCAGTAAAGCATGGTGATGGCAAGATGAATGTAACCCCTGATCCCAATCTTCGCTTGGATAAGGAAGACTTACTTATTGTACTTGCCAGAGAGAACTCTATTGGGAAAATCGTTTAGCCTTTTCGCTGTCGGACAGCCTCAAAGATAAGGATGGCTGCACTGACCGATACATTCATGGAATCTATCTTGCCCTGCATGGGAATGATAATATTCTGAGTAGAAGCCTTCAGCCAAGTAGGGGAGAGCCCTGTATCCTCAGTGCCTACTACAATAGCTGTACGTCCCTTATATGACACCTTGTCATAAGGCTGTGAGGCTGTAAGTGCAGCACAATATATGGCAAATCCCTGCTGCTGTAAGTGGGAGCGAATCTCCTCACTGCTGCCCATAAAGATAGGAACGGTAAAGACGGTGCCCACACTGGAGCGGATGATATTAGGATTGTATAGGTCTGTCTTGGGATTGGCGATATATACCGTATCTATCCCTGCGGCATCGGCAGTACGTAACAAAGCCCCTATATTTCCAGGTTTTTCAGGGGCTTCGGCTACCAAAACTAAAGGGTGCGCTTTCTGGAACTCAACTCCAGAAAGCGCATGATTTTTACACTGTGCCAGCGCTAATATTCCCTCGGTAGAGGAGCGGTAGGTGAGCTTCTCATACACCTGAGTAGAAATAGCAGTACATTTGTATCCACTAAAAAGCTTTTCTACTTCTACCTCGCTTAAAATATCAGGGCATATAAACAACTGCTCAATGAGGTATCCTGCCTCCAAAGCAAGGGAGATCTCTCGCTTTCCTTCTATAAGGAATTGTTGTTGTTCCTTGCGTTGTTTGGACTTCTGCGTGAGGGTGAAGAGGTATTTGACAAGGGGATTTTGTAGGCTGGTAATCTGTTGCATGTCTATAAAGAAAGGTTATCAATGAGTCGTACGCCCTCAATATAAGCGGCGACAAAAGCACGGTAGGCCTTGTGAGCTTCTTTTTGGGTAGCTTCCTGTAGTGTATTTTCATCTACCACTAAGAAATATTCCAATTCGAAAGCAGGTTCTTGAGCAAATTGTTTTTCAACAAAAGCCTTTACCTCGGCGATAGGGCTGGAGGCAAAGAGCGCTTTCGCCTCTTGGAGTACCTTGTAGATGAATGCTGCCTTTTGGCGTCCTTGCTCGGAAAGGCGCTCATTACGGGAACTCATCGCAAGACCGCTTTCCTCCCTAATGATAGGGCAGGGGACAAGGATTACAGGTAATCCTCGCTGGGCAACCATACTCTTGATAATCAGTATTTGCTGATAGTCTTTTTCTCCAAAGTAAGCACGGGTAGGAGTCACTAGGTTGAAAAGTTTCTCTACGATAGTGGCTACCCCCTCAAAGTGTCCTGCCCTGAAAGCGCCTTCCATTACCTTGTCCAATCCTTGAAAATCATAATTTTGGGAAGTAGGG
This sequence comes from uncultured Capnocytophaga sp., assembly GCF_938029845.1. GTDB lineage: Bacteria > Bacteroidota > Bacteroidia > Flavobacteriales > Flavobacteriaceae > Capnocytophaga. Next base: position 6,076 of record NZ_CALHGG010000105.1, on the reverse strand, counting down.
GTGCCTTCGTACATTTCCGAGATTTCGGGAGCAAAAAGAACGATTTTATCCGAAAGGCTGGCGATGGTAGCCACATCTCGCTCGAGATTGCGTGGATACTTCTCCAAATCCTCGGCATTGTTGAACTGAGTAGGGTTCACAAAGACACTTACCACTACTTGGTCATTTTCTTCTAAGGCCTTTTGCATCAGTGATAAATGCCCCTTGTGGAGCGCTCCCATAGTAGGAACAAGGCCTACTGATTTCTTTTCTTGGAATAAGGGAGTCAAAAAAGACTGTAAATCTAATTTCTTGTTAAAAATTTGCATTTTTTACGAATTTACAAAACTATTTTTTATTGATAGTAGGTTGATTATAAATTTTTTTGTAACTTTGTGCCTTAATGTTTTTTCATTTAAAATGAGTACGCTTATGAAAAGTAAAAAGATACTTTATGTTTCTTCTGAGGTACTGCCTTATCAGGCAGAAACAGAGATAGCCAAACTTTCTTTTGACTTAGCACGCGCCCTGAATACCACAGGAGGACAATTGCGTATCTTTACGCCCCGTTATGGAGACATTAACGAACGCCGACATCAGTTGCATGAAGTGATTCGACTTTCAGGAATGAACTTGGTAATCAATGATGTGGATATGCCACTAATTGTTAAGGTAGCTTCTATTCAGAAGGAACGTATGCAAGTGTATTTCATTGATAATGATGAGTATTTTAAACTAGAAAATGCCTTTGATGACCAAGGGGAGCTATACCCCGACAACGATGAGCGTTGTATCTTCTTTGCTAAGGGCATTATAGAGACTGTTAAGAAACTTAATTGGTCTCCTGATATTATCCATATACAAGGTTGGTTGGGTGCACTGCTTCCACTCTATCTGAAAACTTACTACAAGGACGAGCCTATCTTCTATCATACCAAGACCATGACTTGTTTTCTACGTCCTCCTTTTGAGGGAACCCTGAATAATGAGCTGCTTTCCAAATTAGGTTTTGACGAAATCACGGAGAGGGAAGCCCCAGAGCTTAAAATACCTGATAGCATGAGTCTGATCAAGATTGCTAGTCGCTATTCCGATGCTATTACCACTATTAAGGGGACACTTCCAGCGGAAGCAATCACTTATATTGAGGCTACTGGAAAGCCTTTCCTTCATGGAGAGACTATAGAGACAACTTGTAAGGCTTATCCTCAGTTCTATAAGGAGCTTATACACAAGTAATCTCTATAGACCATCTACTTAAATTATTTGATATACACTTCATAGGGCATTCTCGCTTGTAAGAAGGCACCAGAGGAGGGAACGGCATTTCTGAGCTGTTGTATCCCTTCGTAGGCTTTTGCTCCCATTTCATCCTTGAGCATAGTTCTGAGTTCTGCTTGAGTGGATGCACGGAAACGCTTCTTCATGAAATTAGAGAAATCAATCTCTACCACAGGATACGCCAATAAGCCATATTTTCCTTCAGTAAGGTTATTTTCCTTAGCTGCATAGGCAATGGTATGTTTGAGGTTTCCTATTTCATCTACAAGACCTATTTTTAGCGCATCAGCACCTGTCCATATACGTCCTTGGGCTAAGGAATCCACTTGCTCAAAAGTCATTTTACGTCCGTCAGCTACGCGTTGCACAAATTTCTTGTAAAAGCGTTCTATTCCTTCGGTGATGACTTGGCGCGTTTTTTCAGGTGTTTTCTCAAACAGACTATAAGTGAGCGCATGAGGGTGTGTCTGTACTTGTTCGCTATTGATACCCCATTTGTCAGCCAACTCTTTGAGATTGGGAATCATACCAAAGACACCGATAGAGCCAGTAATGGTTTGCTTGTCAGCAAAGATACGTTTGGAATTACAAGCAATATAGTAGCCACCTGAAGCGGCCAAGTTGCCCATAGAGGTATAGACAGGTTTTACCTTTTGGGTAAGTTCTATCTCTCTGTGTATCAATTCCGAAGCTAGACCACTTCCTCCAGGAGAATTCACTCGTAGGACAATAGCCTTTACCGATTCCTTATCACGCGCTTCGCGCAAGGCCTTTATGATGGTCTCATTGCCCACAGTTGATTCCTGAGAAGGACCATCTACAATTTCTCCATTACAGAAAATAACGGCGATATTTTCTTTCTTTCGTTCCTTAAGCAAGTTTTTCTTGTACTCAACAGCTACTTTCTTTGTATATTTCTCTACGGGTACAAACTCAAGATCTTTTACTTTCTTGGTGTCAGTGGCTTTACAGAGACTGTTTTCGAACTCATCTTGGAAAGCCATCTTGTCCGCCAAGTGGTGTGCAAGCGCCAATTCAGGGGTGCGTCCCCATAGACTATCAGCAATCTGGTTGAGGTCTCCCTCAGAGATATTTCTGCTTTTGGCAACATCGCTAGCATAGCTTTCCCACAGAGAGCTAAGGTAAGCCTTTATCTGTTCACGATTGGCCTCACTCATGCTGTTTTCTAGGAAAGGCTCTACCGCACTTTTGTATTTTCCATGGCGGAAAATCTCCATGTGTATGCCTGTTTTTTCTTGTAAATCCTTGTAATAGAGAACTTCAGCGCTGAATCCTTGTACATTGAGTTCGGAGAGGGTACCTACAAAGATAGAGTCGGCTACGCTCTGTAGCAAATAGTCTGATTGGGTAGCTCCTTCGCTAAAGGCATAGACAAATTTGCCAGAGGTCTTGAAATCCTCCACGGCTTCACGAATATCCTGCAGGTGGGCACGCCCCTTGATGCCTTGGGTGCCTCCCAGAACAATTCCCTTGATTTGCTTGTCGGTCTTGGCATATTCAATAGCCCTTAGAATCGCTGTTAGGGTGTTTTCCTCGCTGATGTCATAGTCAAAATTCTTGATGTGTATGGGGTTGCTATACTCATATACCTCCTGCTGGAAGTCTAAGGATAGTATGGCGTTGTCCTTTACCTCAAGGGTGTCTTCCTTGGGGGCAAAGAAAGAAGCTATACCGATGAAAATCAGTAAAGTAAGGAATAGTGTAGAGAAAAAGCCCACAATGACGGCTAAAACAGTTTTGAAAAATGTCATATTATTATAGTTTTGATAATTAATTACATAAAGGCAATAATCATATATCCCACTATGATAGCTACGATTGTAGCTACAAAACCAGGGATTTGGAACGAGTGGTTCAGCACATACTTCCCGATGCGAGTGGTACCGGTACGGTCAAAGTTGATAGCTGCTACCACCGTTGGGTAGTTAGGGATAAAGAAGTATCCATTTACAGCAGGGAACATAGCCACCATGGCAAGAGGCGAGATACCCAATCCTAATCCCAAGGGGTAAAGTGTACGTACGGTAGCTGCTTGGCTGAATAGGAAGATAGACATGACAAAGAGGGCAACAGCAAAGAGGAATGGAAATTCGGTAACTATCTGAGCAATATGAGTTTTGAAAAATTCAATATTGCCATTAAAGTACGTATCGCCCATCCAAGCAATCCCAAAGATGGCAATCACTGCCTGCATACCCGCGATAAAGACGGAGCCTTTCACGGCTTTGTTGATATCTGTCTTGGAGAGAATGAGCATAAGTCCTGCGGTGGACATCATCACAATCTCAATAGTTTGTGTCATACCCAGTTGTACTGGCTTTCCATCAATCATGAAAGTAGGACGTAGTGCCTCTATTGAGCCGAAAAGTACAATAGAGAATACCCCAAGTAGGAAGATAATCACAGAAGTTTTAGCACGTTTTTCTTCTTCGGGGGAAGGGGCTACTTTTTCACTTTTGTCTTGTTTGAGGATGCCTTCTTGCACACGACGCAAGTACTCAGGATCTTTTTCTAAAGGAACCCCTACAAAATTCACTGCAATAGCTCCTGCAATCACCCCAATAAGGGTAGCAGGGATACATACCATAAGTATATTACCTAGAGTGATTCCCTTGTCTCCTAAAAGCTCCGCTGAGAGCAGAGCGGCCGTAGCTGCTGAGATAGGACTGGCGGTAATAGCTTGTTGAGAGGCAATCACTGAAATAGACAGTGGGCGCTCAGGACGTACTTTGCTATCGGTAGCAATCTCTGAGATAATCGGTAGCAGAGAGTAGGCGATATGTCCAGTTCCAGAGAATAAGGTAAAGAAATAACATACCACAGGAGCCAGGAAAGTAATCATAGCGGGGTTTTTGCGCAGGATTTTCTCGGCTACTTTGACCAAGTAATCCAATCCTCCTGCGGCTTGCAAAGTAGCAGCAGCGGTGATCACGGCAACGATGATGAGCATCACATCGATAGGAGGATTCCCAGGTTTCAGACCAAAGCCAAAGACTAAGATTCCTAATCCCATCATACCGAAGATACCCAAGCCAATACCTCCAACCCTTGCACCAATGAATATAGCCGCAAGGACAACCAATAGTTCCATGTAAATCATAGCAATAAATTAAGGTGGTTTTTCTTAAGCCACAAAGATACGAATTTTTTTTAAGTTTTTAGTTTTGAATTTTAAGTTTTTAGTAGCCTCCTGTTAAGTGAATAACGAATAGTGAATAGCGAAAAGCAATTAAGTGAATAACGAATAGCGAAAAGTGAATAGTGAAAAGTGTAATAGGATTAGTTACTGGTCACTTGTCTCTAGTCGTTAGTCACTATCTAAGTCCAAACATAGCCGCTAAATCCACTTTCTTTGCAGGTTGTCGGCATTCTATGGAACCTGTAAGGGCATCGGGGGCATCATCATGGGCGTTGGTGCCCACACGAAGGTAGCCCGTAAGATCGCGGGCAAACTTCGGGAAGCGCTTTTTCCAATCCAAAGGCATCTTGATCAACTTCTGTACCGAAGCTGAAGCCGCAAAAATCCTTGCCGCCTTGTTCTGTCCCTGATGGAAAGGATAAAAGCGCGTCAGCCTATTGCCCATATCATAAGCGCGTTGTTGCAAGTTGCTCACAAACAAACCTCCGCCGTTGTTGCTCTCTATATGACAGCGCTCTACTTGGTGCTGTTGGAGCATATAAGTAAGCGTCGTCTCTGTTACTTCCATAGGCTCTTTGGTGTAAAGTACGTCAATGATATAGTTGCCCTCCTCTGCTTCCTTGTAGAACAAAGCGCATAGGTAGTCTGCCCCACTATCAGCAGCATCTATATACGCCACTGATTGGGAACGATAAGGTAATTCCGTGTAACAAGTAAACTCCTCGTACATCAGTCCTTGAGAAGGTTGCGGATTCTGCTGATACATGCTTTCAAACACAGTCGGGGTACGTTCCTTAATCTCTAGCAACTTGCTAAGGCTATGTCGTTCAGGCCATAGAGGTTCGCCCTCTGCTCTGGGGTCTAGTTCACTTGGTGGCTTGTTTTGTATAGCAGGAAAACTAATAAGTGTCCAACCTTGGGGGTTGTTTATGGGGTCATACTCTCCTTCCTGTTCGAGCAAACGACCCGCTAAGTCTTCCATGTGCCAACGGGTAAAGACCATCAGTTGTTGGCTATCGTTATGCAGTCGTGTAGAGGCTACCGTATCGTACCAGTCGGCTACATTCTGACGAATGACAGGCGACCAAGCCGAAGCAGCATCCTTATACAAGTCGTCCATGATGAGCATATCCACAGGTTCTCCTGTAAGAGAGCCACCTACGCCTATGGTTTTGAAGCTGCCTTGGTAACCTACTATCTCACATTCGTCAGCATTGCGGGCATAGTTACGACTGCGTTTGCCCTGTTCTTGGTAGCTTGCTTGTCCTGCAAGGAGTGTTTGTGGAAATAGCTCATAGTACCTATCATCGTCCATGATGCGTTGGAGTTCGCGGTTGAACTTGCGGGCTTTGGTAGCATTGTAGGAGACAATAGCGATACGCTTGTCAGGGTCTTGTCCTAAGACAAAAGCAGGCAGACGTCGGGTAGCCCCCTCACTCTTTCCATGTTGGGGTGGCATAGTGATCATTAGCTTTTTGATTTCTCCCATCGCAAAGCGGGTAAGCACCTCGTAATAGGCGAGGTGAAAAGGCGCAGGAGTAAAAGAAGGGAGTGTATGGCGGGTAAAGGAAAGGAGGTTCCTCTCCCCCAACCCCCTCTCCGAAGGAGAGGGGGCTGCTAAGCAGGCGAGGGCTTCAGAGGTGTAATTGTTGTCAT